>CAYWUE010000118.1:0-2525 GCA_964461415.1 uncultured Eubacterium sp. | reverse complement strand
CATGTTGGTGGAGAGGGTGCTCTGCGCCAGCATTTTCTGGATATGGGTATTATTCCGGGAGCAGAGCTTACGGTGGTGAAACTGGCTCCGATGGGAGACCCTATGGAAATTCAGATACACGGTTACGAATTGACATTGCGCCTTGCAGATGCAGAAAAGATTCAGGTTGAACCAATTGCTGAACGCAGCCGCAGACATGAAAGCCCTAAAGATACGGGTAAAACACATCATCCGGGGCTGGGGGAAGGCGGTATCTTTCATTCTAAGAAAGATGAAACGCCTCTTCCGGAGGGGACAGTACTGACTTACGCGCTGGTCGGAAACCAAAACTGCGGAAAAACAACGCTGTTTAACCAGCTTACCGGTTCCAATCAGCATGTCGGTAATTTTCCGGGTGTAACAGTTGACCGTAAGGATGGAATGATTAAGGGGCATCCTCAGACATTAGTAACAGATTTACCGGGGATTTATTCGATGTCGCCTTATAGCAGTGAGGAAATTGTATCCCGTAATTTTGTTCTGAATGAAAAACCTAAGGCGATTATCAATATCGTAGATGCTACTAATATTGAACGAAATCTGTATTTAACGATGCAGCTTTTGGAAATGAATGTTCCTATGGTTGTAGCGTTGAATATGATGGATGAGATGACGGGGAATGGCGGAACGGTGGATATTAACCGAATCGAAACCCTTTTGGGCGTTCCGGTTATTCCTATTTCCGCAGCCAAAAATCAGGGTGTAGACGAGTTGATAAAACATGCCATACATATTGCACAATATCAGGAAGCACCTCTGCGACAGGATTTTTGTGATGAAAAAGACTTTAATGGAGCAGTTCACCGCTGCCTTCATGCGGTAGTTCATTTGATTCAGGACCATGCAAAGGAAGCCGGATTACCGGTTCGTTTTGCTGCAAGTAAGCTGGTAGAGGGCGATACGCTGATACTGGAGCAGCTGAAGCTGGACCAGAATGAAAAGGAAATGCTGGAGCATATTATCTGTCAGATGGAAACGGAGCGCGGGCTTGACCGGAGTGCTGCTATTGCAGACATGCGCTACAGCTTTATTGAAAAAGTTTGTGAGCAGACGGTGGTAAGACCGAGGGAAAGCAGAGAGCATCAGCGCAGCCGCAGGCTGGATAAGATACTGACCGGAAAATATACGGCAATTCCGTGTTTTATAGGTATTATGGCACTCATGTTTCATCTGACCTTTAATGTAATCGGTGCATGGCTGCAGGGTGTTTTAGAATCTGGTATCGAGTTTCTTACCGGTTGGGTAGATGAACTTCTGACAACATTAAGTGTTAATCCGGCAATCCATAGTCTTATTATTGATGGCATTTTTGCGGGTGTAGGAAGTGTTTTAAGTTTCCTGCCGGTGATTATTACCTTGTTCTTTTTTCTGTCTTTGCTGGAAGACAGCGGATATATTGCCCGTGTTGCCTTTTTTATGGATAAGCTGTTGCGTAAAATCGGATTATCCGGACGCAGTATTGTGCCTATGCTGATAGGCTTTGGCTGTACCGTACCGGCAGTTATGGCAACAAGGACACTGCCTAGTGAACGAGACAGAAAAATGACGATTTTGCTGACACCTTTCATGAGCTGTACTGCAAAGTTACCGATTTATGCGTTTTTTGTGGATTCTTTTTTTACGGAGCATAGAGGACTTGTGATGACCGGGTTGTACGCACTTGGCATTGTAGTGGGGATTCTGGCTGCATTGCTTTACAAAGATACACTTTTTAAAGGAGAGGCAGTTCCGTTTGTTATGGAGCTTCCGAATTATCGTTTGCCGGGTGCAAAGAATGTGGCACAGCTTCTTTGGGAAAAAGCAAAAGATTTCTTGCAGCGTGCATTCTCTGTAATTCTTATTGCGACAGTAGCAGTCTGGTTTTTACAGAGCTTCGACCTGCGTTTGAATATGGTATCGGATTCGCAGGAGAGTATTCTGGCGGTTGTTTCCGGTTTGCTGGTACCGCTGTTCCGCCCGCTTGGACTTGGTGACTGGCGCATTTGCACGGCTTTTATCAGTGGATTCATGGCAAAGGAGAGTGTCGTGTCTACGCTTGAAATATTGTTTGGAGAAGCAGTGACGACTGCGATTTCACCTTTGTCAGCGGCATCTCTTCTGGTGTTTAGTCTGTTGTATACACCATGTGTTGCTGCCATTGCTTCTGTCAAACGTGAGCTTGGCGGTAAATGGGGACTTGGCGTAGTACTATGGCAGTGTGCAGTTGCATGGATTGCAGCGTTACTGGTGCGATTTATTGGACTGGCAGTAGGAATGGTATAGTGTAGGAGTATATGGTGAAGCAGGAAACATTGCAGTATTATAATAACAAAGCGCAGGAATTTGCGTTAGGAACAGTAGACGTTGAATTTACGGAAACACAGGATATGTTTTTGAAGTATATTCCGGCAGGAGGAAGAATTTTAGATTTCGGGTGCGGTTCCGGGCGGGATACAAAGTATTTTTTAAGTAAAGGATATTATGTTAGCGCAATAGATGGTTCGGAA
>CAYWUE010000117.1:0-2539 GCA_964461415.1 uncultured Eubacterium sp. | reverse complement strand
TCTTGATAATACATGCAGTTCATACAAGTATTACTTTGGTGTTTTGCTTTTTGTTTTGCAGAATAATTTATAAAATAACGAATTATAAATACAATTCCTAATATTATAACAGACCAAAAAACAAGCACAATTACAATAGCAAGTATAATAGGCATGTACACAAAAAATTGATTCACCTTAATCACCTCAAAGCGAGTATATCACATTCAAATATAAAAAGATAGTTATTTTCCAGTTACAGTTTATTTTATTATTTTTTCCGTTCGAACGGAAAATTTAAAACGGACATTCCGCACGCAGTAGACGTTGTTCACGCTCATATTTGTCTTTCATTTCTTTTTCATGGCGTAGCTTTGAACTATACCAAGCTTTGTCAATGCGCTCATGTACAACCTTGTCAGATGATTCATAATCAATAGTTTTTCGCAATTGCATAAAGTCGTCATCTGGGTACACTCCAAATAAGTGTTTATATTCGCGCTCAATCGGGCAACGATATATATATGTTTTTCTATACATTTTTAACCCTACTTTCTTTTATTAAAATACCCCACAAAATATTTGTGGGGCGTTGAAAACGTTATTAATGTGCTAATGACTTAAAGAAATTAAATCCAAGTCTGATAGACAAAAGTAACCCGGTGATAGCAAGACCGGCAGGTAAAGCCAGTTCGACCATTCCTGTTACATCTGTCTGTACTGCCTTTACTCCTGTAGAAAAAGCAGTCTTGACGCCCTCAGTTAATAATGATGTAGTTGTTGAATCCATTTTTTTCCTCTCTTTCTGTTGCAGTTTAGCAACCCTTATATTTTTATCTTTTGTTATATATACCAACAAGGCTAAGTGCCTTGTAGATACCGTAAATTAGAAACTGCATGAATGTAGCTATTGCAAAGCCGTTTATAAACGCTATTTCCGTAAATGTAAATAAATATTCTTCAACAAGCGTGTCAGTGTCCATTGCTGTCAATTCCTGTGCATGAACGCTACAGCATGGCACGGTAAGCAATACGACAGCAATACATAGTGTTATTATTATTTTTCTGTTATTTTTCATTTTAGACTACCTCATGCGCGACCATGTTGCATAAGCCGTTAATATACCACACGTAAGCGCTACAAAAAAAGCAATGGTCATGTTTACAGAATAAAGATTCTGTTGGTATACCTGTATGTTATCAAGATACTGCAACACGGTTTCTTGATATTCAGAATCAACAGCAGTATTTTCATTGTTTAAATCAATTTCATTGATTAATGAAAGAAGCTTGTCATAGTCCGTTTCTGTTTCTGTTTCATTTTCCGACTCTGTTTCGCTTTCCGTTTCTGTTTCGTTTTCTGTTTCGTTTTCTGTTTCTGTCTGTTCCTCTGATTCAGAATCTTTTATTGTTTCTGCTTCTTCAATTTCAGCTTCTTCATTTTCAATATCATTCTGCGCACTGCTCTGATTTTCGCTTTCTTTCAGTTCTTCCGATTCTTCTACTTTTTCGATTTCTTCCGTTATTTCCGTCATCACTTCCGTTTGTTCCATTGTAATCACTCCATGTGTACACCGCAAATACACCACTACCGCAAAAATGAATTTCTACGTCATTCGGTGTCGGGATATTATTTTCTTTTAAATAATTATTGTAACTGTCTATGTCAACCTGCAACGCGCGGTTATAGTCCTTGCTGTCAAAATCATCAGAATGCAGACACGCTTGTAATGTTAACAGCGGTTGCAGTTCAACACAAACTTTACTGTCAGATTTTTTTATAGGCTTGCTTTGTCGCTTACTGGCGACAAAAGCAAACAAGCCTATAAAAATCAATATATACATCAGCATATTTTAATTACCTACTTTCTGCCTAACCATAAAAACGCAACACACGCAAGACCACTGACAGCCGCAACGCTGTATAATATAATTGCTACAGGATTCATTTTTTTATTCCTCTTTTCTTATTTTTTTAAATACCTTATTTCTAAGGACACGATATAAGCTTTGACAGCTTTTGCACTGTTTCCGCGGTAACATTTTCGCAACCGTGAGCGAATCCCCCACCACTTGACAGCAGTACGGAGTTAAACACGTGCTAAGACGTGAGTAACACGCCACGGCTTTTATTTTCCGTTTGAACGGAAAATGAGTTTCAAACAAGCTAAAGCTTGTCATTTATAATATTATCGCGTTATATTTTTTTCCTAGCATTATTTATTACTTTAATACTATATTTTGTATAAAAAACGCTATTATCATAAACAATAACATCGACGGAAACACAATAAAACATATAAAATCATAGCCGTTCATGCTTCTTCCTCATTGCAATATTTCACGCTAACCGATTTACCGTATCTTATTTTTTCGCACGCGGTAGTATTACAGCAATCACAAATATAGTAATTGTCTTGATTGCCTTTGAAATTGAAATCAACATCATCTAAGCGCATTTCACTATCACAATAAATACAATTCATTTATTTTTCTCCAATCATATAAATGTAGGGTTATGCAAGGCAACGCGACCAAGAGTGTAAAAGGTGGCGCGCCT
>CAYWUE010000116.1:0-2567 GCA_964461415.1 uncultured Eubacterium sp. | reverse complement strand
TCCATGCCAGATATATGCTGGAATATTAAGTCCAAAGCTTAAAAGCATAATTATTGCAATAATAGTTTTACCAACTCTTTCCTTAATGTTGATTTTTTTACATATCCAGAATAAAGGTATCAGCAGAAAAATTCCTACCGAACAGTATATGTTAGGTTCAGGATAATATTTTAAATCAGCTACAGGAACACATATCAATGACCTGAAAATCATATATAACATTGAAACTGTTTCTTCTAAAGCAGATGGAAAATCGGAATCTGCTGATTTTGTAGTTAATAATGAGAAGTATTCAGGCAGAATAACACATGCAGCAAGACATCCGCTTATAAGTGAATAAATCACATAATTTTTTAATGTCATAAGTCTTTCTTTTGCTTTATTTAGTGTTGGTGCAATATCTGTAATGCAGAATAAATAAATAAAATAAATCACACTGAAAATGCATAACATTAAACCGATATAATAGTTAGAAAAAATTGCTAAAGCAAGTGAAATGCAGTACATATTGCATTTTTTTTCGTTTATAAGTTTTTCAAGGCCAAGAACAATAAATGGAAGTAACCACATACAGTCAAGCCACATAATGTTCCAGCTAAAAGCAGCAAAATATGCTGACAATGCGTAAGCCATGGCAAATACAACTGTTGTAATATTTTTTTTGCCAAAATGTTTAGTTAAGTAATAACATACTGAGAATCCGGCAAGTCCCATTTTTAATACAATGAAGAAACTTACCATATCAGCCATATAACTTGGCCATATTATAGCTAAAAGATTGAGAGGGCTGGTAAGATAATATGCAGCAACAGCCATAAAATTCATCCCGGCACCAATTTCCCAGGTGTAAAAAAGACTGCCGCCATTTTTGAGTTTGTCTTCTAATATTTCAAGATATGGTGTGTATTGGTGATAACAATCGCTTCTAAGATACATTTGGTCACCAAATGGAAAAATACCTTTGAAAAAGTAAACAACTAGCATTGATAAAACCGGAAGGGCAAATGATAAAAGATAAAATTTGTTTGCCATAAACCAGTTAGTAAGGGAAAACTTTTTATTATTTGTTTTCATGAGCAAGCTCCTTTCTATCATTAAAGATAAATAATTTACTAAATATATAATTAAGGATAACTGTAAGAACCATAGCGATTAATTTTGAAATCTGGTTGACTTTTTGATTGTGACCATATATCGTAACTGATGTTAGAATTATACACTCACTCATTATTAATGTCGCTATTCTGGCTTTTGAAAATCTGATGAATTCACTGAAAATCTCTATAAAACCATTGGTCTTGCTTTTAAATACCCATAACTTGTTTGTAACATAAGAAAAAAGAATAGCACAAAATGTTGAGATAATATTGGAAATAAGAGCACTCAGATTATGAGCATTAAAAAATGTGAATACTAAATAATCAACAATGGCAGTTCCTATCCCCCAAAAAATATAGGTTAGCATTTCGTAGCTGATTAATCCATTAATAAGTGTCTGTAAGATTGGATTTTTTATATGTGTTAATAGAAATTTTCGAAAACGTATAATTGTTTCTTTCATATTTTTGTTTCTCCTATGTTTTCAAAACATAAAATGTTTGAAATAAAATAAGGTCTGAATATGACCTTTCGTTAGCAATATAATATGATTTTTTGATTTCACATTAATATCTATATTTTACTATAAAAGAGTAGGGGTGTAAAGAAAAAAGCCTGTTGCATTTACACAACAGACTTTTAAATCTTTATTGTATGGAATAAGAAAAATCTTATTGAAAAACTAATTATTCCTGATTTGTTTTGTTTTTGTCTAATTCTAACATTTTCATTGCTCTAACTTTCAACGGTAATCCGAATAATGTTATGAATCCATCAGCATCATGGTGGTCATATAATTCACCGGTTGTAAATGATGCAAGACTTTCACTATATAGTGAATATGGTGATGTTGTTCCGGCTTTAGTAATAGTACCTTTGTAAAGCTTGAATTTTACTTCACCTGTAACATATTCCTGTGTTGATTCAACAAATGCCTGAACGGCTTCACGAAGTGGTGTGAACCATTTTCCTTCATATACGATTTGAGATAATTTGTTGCCCATATCTTTTTTTGTTTCCATTGTGGCTCTGTCAAGAACTAATTCTTCAAGCTGGGAATGTGCTTCCATAAGAATTGTTCCGCCTGGAGTTTCATAAACGCCACGTGATTTCATACCTACTACACGATTTTCAACAATATCAACAATACCGATACCATGCTTTCCGCCGAGTCTGTTTAATTCGCGGATAATATCAGATACCTTCATCTGTTTTCCGTTAACAGAAGTAGGAACACCCTTTTCAAAAGTCATTGTAACATATTCAGGTTTATCAGGTGCCTTTTCAGGTGAAACGCCTAAAACTAAAAGATGTTCGTAATTAGGTTCATTAGCCGGATCTTCAAGTTCAAGACCTTCATGACTGATGTGCCAAAGGTTACGATCACGACTGTAGCTTTGGTCTGTTCCGAATGGAAGGTCAATACCATGCTGTTTGCAGTATTCGATTTCGTCTTCACGAGATTCTAA
>CAYWUE010000115.1:0-2593 GCA_964461415.1 uncultured Eubacterium sp. | reverse complement strand
GGCATTGATGCTTATGAAGGACAAGCCGCGTGATCTGATCAAACCGTTGGTTATCATTGAAGAATAAAATAAGATGTAAAAAACTTTCTTTTCGTTTATACTATATATAACATATACTATAAGAAAAGAAAGTTTTTTATATTTTTTTTCGATAGGAAACGTGGGTTTGGGTAGAAAATGTGAAAATTGTGTGTTATAATGTGCAATGGCATAGTAATTTTTTTATTTATTAGTTAGGATTTAGATGATGATTTTTGATTTGCAAAAGGCGAGTATATGGAAGAGGATGTCCGCTGCATTGCTGGACGTGATATTGCTCGGGATTTTGGTAGTGGGTATAGCATTTTTGTTTTCGGAGCTTTTTCACTACGATAATTATAATGATACTTTGAGTGAAGCGTATGCGAAGTATGAAGAGGAATATGGAATTGTATTTGAGATCACAGAGGAGCAGTACTTAAGTATGCCTGCTGAAGAGTCTCAGAAATATGATGCGGCTTATCAGGCACTGATCGCAGATGATGCGGCGATGTATGCCTATAATATGGTCATCAATCTGACTTTGATGATCTCTTCCATAAGCATTCTGCTGGCATATATAGTTTTGGAATTTCTCGTGCCGAAGCTGTTTGGCAATGGACAGACGATCGGTAAGAAGATTTTTGCGATAGGTGTAATGCGTACTGATGGGATACAGGTTTCATCTCCGCTCATGTTTATCCGTACGGTACTCGGTAAGTTTTCGATAGAGACGATGATACCGGTGCTGATCATGGTTATGATTTCCTTTAATTCAATAGGAATTATTGGAATTATAATATTGGCATTGATTCTGATCATGGAGCTTGTTCTGATGATACGGACGAATACAAATTCCATGATACATGATGTTCTGGCAAAGACAGTTGTGATTGACATGGCGAGCCAGATGATATTTAATAATGAAGAAGAGATGCTTGCTTATAAGAAAAAGGTGCATGAGGAATATGTAGCGCGCCAGACGTATTGATTTGAGAAAACAACTATTCAGTACAGCTCAAAACGCTAGAAAATATTACCAACAGAAAGAAAGGAAACACGTATGAAAGTTGTATTAGAGGATTTAACCAAAATCTTCCCAAGCAGGAACAAAAAATCCGACGAAGAGGTGATCGCAGTAAATAATTTCTCGTTCGAGATTCCGGACGGCAAATTGATCGGGTTACTCGGACCTTCCGGATGCGGAAAGAGTACAACTCTTTACATGCTCAGTGGCTTACAGAAGCCGACAAGCGGTAAAATCTATTTTGGTGATGATGATGTGACAGAAGTTTCTACCGAAAATAGAGGAGTTGGTCTGGTGTTCCAGAACTATGCTCTTTATCCGCACATGACAGTAAAACAGAATATTTTATTCCCGCTGCAGAATTTAAAGGGAGAGGACAAGCTCAGTAAGGAAGTAATGCTTGAGAGAGCTTATGAAGCTGCAAAACTGGTTCAGATTGATGATTTAATGGAACGTAAGCCGAGTGAGCTTTCCGGCGGACAGCAGCAGCGTGTGGCGATTGCCAGAGCTTTAGTTAAAATGCCTCGTATCCTGCTTTTGGACGAGCCGTTGTCGAACTTAGATGCGCGCTTGAGATTGCAGACGCGTGAAGAAATCCGTAGGATTCAGAAGGAAACCGGTATTACAACTATTTTCGTAACACATGACCAGGAAGAGGCCATGAGTATTTCTGATATGATTGTTGTTATGAAACTGGGTGTAGTGCAGCAGATTGGTGAGCCTCAGGAAGTATATGATAATCCGAAGAATCTCTTTGTTTCCAAATTCCTCGGTACACCGCCAATTAACGTATTTAACGGCAGAGTTGAGAATAATAAGGTTTATATCGGCAATGATGCAGTGCTGGATGTAAATGGTGTGGATGATCAGGAAGTGATCGTGGCTATCAGACCGGAAGGATTTGTACTGGATGAAAACGGTCCGTTCACATGTAAATTAGAAAATGTTGAAGTTATGGGACGTGATGTAAGCGTAGTTTCTACAAACGAAGCAAGCGTTAATCCTGTAGTACGTTCTATTATCAATGCGGACCATAAGGTAGATACTACAAAAGATACGGTAAGATATTCTATTAAGCCGAACAAGCTGTTTGTCTTCAAGAAGGACACAGAAGAGAGAATTTATTTTGAGGTGAAATAAGTATGGTTGATAATAAACAACAGTGGAAAGCTTGGCTTTATCTGTCACCGGCAATTATATTACTGCTTGTTTTTACCGTGTGGCCGATCATCAATACAGTAAGAATGGCGTTTCTTGAAGGATATAGCGGATTGCAGGCAGCCAGTGGTGTAACATTTGAATTTGGTCTGGGTAATTTTGTAAAGGTTGTGCAGTATAAGAAGTTTGTGGATTGTTTGAAAAATACAGTGTTGCTTTGTGTATTGACAGTTCCGATCTCTACGATACTGGCACTGCTGATTGCAGTAGCACTTAATTCGATCAAAGGTATGCAGAAGATCTTACAGACGATTTTCTTCCTGCCATATGTAACAAATTCAATTGCTATCGGTATGGTTTTTGCGGCAATGTTTAATATTGTAGGAAGCT
>CAYWUE010000114.1:0-2622 GCA_964461415.1 uncultured Eubacterium sp. | reverse complement strand
ATATATGGAAAAACACAGTATTTCAAAGATGATTGGTTCACCACCCGGATATGTAGGTTATGACGAAGGAGGTCAGCTTAGCGATAAGGTTCGAAGAAATCCATATTCAGTTGTTCTTTTTGATGAAATTGAAAAAGCTCATCCTGATGTATTTAATATTTTGCTGCAGGTATTAGATGACGGTCAGATTACTGATTCAAAGGGCAGAAAAGTAAGTTTTAAAAATACAATAATTATTATGACATCAAATGCTGGAGCAAACAGAATAGTTGACCCTAAACGTTTAGGCTTTAATCAAGGTGTGAGCGAAAAACAGGATTATGAAAAGATGAAAAGTTCAGTTATGGAGGAAGTGAAATTAGTATTTAAGCCTGAATTTATTAATAGAATTGATGAAATAATAGTTTTCCATACATTAACTGAAAATGAAATAAAAAGTATTGTTAATATTATGCTTAAAAATCTGTCAAAACAGGTTAAAGAGCAAATGGGGATTGAATTAAAATATACTAACACGTTACGAAATTATTTGGCAAAAGAAAGCTATGATAAAAAGTATGGTGCAAGACCATTAAGACGTATGATACAGAACAAGATTGAGGATGCACTGGCAGAGGAAATACTGGCAGAAAAAGTAAAAGTGAAGGATAAAGTTACGGTATCATTTAAAAACAATTCTGTTACTTTTTCTGTAGCAGAATAATCAAAAATGTATTATACTAAAACTAACAAAAAAACAGATAAAGTCACGTAGAAAGTGATTTAGCAACAGGAGGAAAAAATGGCAGTAGTTAAGGAATTAATTAGAAAAGAAAGCAATGGTTCAATAAGTTTTGGAAATTATGAATTATCGGAAAAAACAAAATTATCAGATTTTGAAGTGAATGGAGATTTATATAAAGTAAAGACTTTTAGCGAGATTACAAAATTAGAAAAAAATGGAACTTTTGTTTACGAATCAATTCCGGGAACAGCAGTAAATGTTTTTAAACAGACAGCAGATGAAGTAAACTTTTTTGTAGATGGAAAAGGTCAGACACAAATTACATTAGAATTAGAATCTAATAAAGAATATAAAGTTCAAGTTGGAGACAGAGACTTAGGAGTATCAAAAACAGATGTAGGTGGAAAAATTACATTGGACGTAGATTTAGCCGATGGTAATATGACTAATGTTAAAGTAGTTACAGCATAATCAGGTTAGGAGAGTTATGGCAAAAACAAACAAGACGGTTTTCTTTTGCAAGGAATGTGGATATGAATCGGGCAAGTGGTTAGGACAGTGTCCTGGATGTAAAGAAGCAGGTACTTTTGTGGAAGAACCAACAGGACCTAGAAATAAGATTACAAGACGTAATATTATGGATAGTCAGCCGGTGGCTATTAATCAGGTTATGGCTAATGATGAGGAACGTGTAACAACTGGCTTTAGTGAGTTAGACAGAGTGCTAGGCGGAGGAGTAGTACCAGGAGGTCTTATTTTAGTTGGTGGTGATCCCGGCATTGGAAAATCAACTCTTCTTCTTCAGGTATGCAGAAACATGTCTAATGAGGGACAGAAGATTTTGTATATTTCAGGTGAAGAATCCATGAAGCAAATTAAGCTTCGTGCTAATAGAATAGGCGATTTTACTGACAATATGCAGTTATTATCAGAAACAAGTCTTGATATTATAGAAGCGGTTATTATGGACTCAAAACCGGATGCGGTAGTTATTGACTCGATTCAGACTATATACAGAGAAGATGTAGGCTCAGCCCCCGGCAGTGTAAGTCAGGTTAGAGAGTCTACTAATGCGTTGATGCAACTTGCAAAAGGCAATACAATACCTATATTTATAGTCGGTCATGTTACAAAGGAAGGAGTTGTTGCAGGACCTAGAGTGTTAGAACATATGGTAGATACTGTGCTTTATTTCGAGGGTGACAGACATGCGGCATATAGAATAATTCGTGGCGTTAAGAATCGTTTCGGCTCTACTAACGAGATTGGTGTTTTTGAAATGAGAAATGAAGGATTAGTTCAGGTACTTAATCCGTCAGAATTTATGTTAGAAGGCAGACCTACAGATGCTTCAGGCTCAGTTGTAGCATGTCTTATGGAGGGCACAAGACCTATTTTGGTAGAGATTCAGGCATTGATTTCTCATACCAATTTTGGTATGCCAAGAAGAACTGCTGTAGGAACCGATTACAACAGAGTTAATCTGCTGATGGCAGTTATTGAAAAACGTATCGGTGTACAAATGTGTGATTATGATGCCTATGTTAATATTGCAGGTGGAATGAAGATTAATGAACCGGCTCTTGACTTAGCATTAGTTATGTCTATGCTTAGTAGTTTTAAGAATAGAGTGGTATCTCCTGATACTATTGTTTTTGGCGAAGTTGGATTAGCAGGTGAGATTCGTGCGGTATCTCAATCTGAGCAGCGAGTGCTTGAAGCAAAAAAACTAGGATTTAAGAGATGTATACTTCCTGCGGTATCAATCAAGTCGATAAAAAATACGGAAGGCATTGAATTGATAGGGGTAAATAATATTCAGGAAGCATATGATAAGCTTTAAAGCTGAAGTGAAAAGTTTATTTCCACTTTGAAAAAGCTGATTTGCAAAGTGGCAT
>CAYWUE010000113.1:0-2700 GCA_964461415.1 uncultured Eubacterium sp. | reverse complement strand
TTTCAAGTGTAAAATACAAAGTAGAAGAATTTACGGGTATGTCAGTTAAAAAAGTAAACGTATATGTTGAAGGCGTTAGAACCATTGACTAAAGCCCCAGGAGGATATTATTTTGGAAATAACAACGATTAATGCGAAAACATTACAAAAAATGTTTATTGCAGGTGCAAAAAATTTAGAAGCAAAAAAAGAATGGATTAACGAATTGAATGTTTTTCCTGTACCAGATGGTGATACAGGAACTAATATGACATTAACTATTATGTCTGCTGCTAAAGAAGTAGGCGCAATCTCTAATCCTGACATGGAAAGCGTAGCAAAAGCTATTTCTACAGGTTCTTTAAGAGGAGCAAGAGGAAATTCAGGTGTAATTTTGTCACAGCTTTTCAGAGGATTTACAAGAGAAATAAAAACTATAGACGAGATTAATGTTGAAACATTGTCAAGAGCATGTGTTAAGGCGGTAGAAACAGCTTATAAGGCTGTTATGAAGCCGAAAGAAGGAACAATTCTTACAGTAGCTAAGGGTATGGCTGATAAGTCATGCGAATTAGTAGGAGAAAGTGAAGACTTAGTATATGTAATTGACGAAATTATAAAGCATGGTGACTATGTATTAAGCCAGACACCTGAAATGCTGCCGGTATTAAAACAGGCAGGAGTAGTTGACTCGGGCGGACAGGGTTTGATGACCGTTATAAAAGGTGCTTATGATGCGCTTTTAGGAAAAGAGATTGATTATACATTAGAAGGTATACAAAGTACAACATCTGTTTCTGTAGATGATATTCCGTTAGATGATGTTGAAATAAAATTTGGCTATTGCACAGAATTTATTATAAATCTTGAAAAAGAAATGCCAAAATCAGAAGAGATTGCATTCAAGGAATTTTTAGAATCTATTGGTGATTCTATAGTTCTTGTTGCAGATGATGAAATCGTAAAAATTCATGTTCATACTAATGAGCCTGGTGTAGCTATAACAAAAGCTTTAACATATGGTTCATTATCTAGAATGAAAATCGACAACATGAGAGAGGAACATCAGGAAAGACTAATAAAAAACGCAGAAAAAGTAGCACAGCAGCAGAAAGCTGAAGAAGAACAGACTAAAGCTTCTGAACCTAGAAAAGAATACGGTTTTGTAGCTGTATCAGTAGGTGAAGGCTTAGATGAAATCTTTAAGGGATTAAATGTAGATTATATTATTTCTGGTGGTCAGACAATGAACCCTAGTACAGAAGATATTTTAAATGCTATCGACAAAATCAATGCTGAAAATATTTTTGTATTACCAAATAATAAAAATATTATTCTTGCTGCACAACAGGCAGAAAGTCTGATTGAAGACAAAAATATTATTGTAATACCATCAAAGACAATTCCACAAGGAATTTCTGCAATGATAGGATTCATTCCGGATAATAGTCCGCAAGAAAATAAAGAAGCTATGATTGAAAGTATGTCATATGTAAAAACCGGAGAAGTAACTTATGCTGTAAGAGATACGGTAATTGATGACAAAGAAATCAAAGAAGGTAATATTATGGGAATCGGTGATGCAGGAATCCTTGCAGTAGGAGAAAACATTGACGATACAACCATTAACATGATTAAAGAAATGCAGGATGATGAATCAGAAATTATCAGTCTGTATTATGGCCAGGAAGTAACAGAAGAACAGGCAAATGCTCTAGCAGAAAAGATTATGGAAACTTTGCCGGAACTTGAAGTAGAAGTATATCCGGGTGGACAGCCTATCTACTATTATATTGCTTCAGTAGAATAGGAGGTTTGTTATGGGAGATGTATTTGTTGAAAGAATAGTAAAAAGAAAAGTAAGTCCAAAAGGTTTAATGTTTAGAGTATTAGCTGTATTGCTTACAGTGATTTCTTTTTTCTCAGTTTTATTTTTAGGAATGTTAGGAATAACATTGACTATACTTGTGCTTTATGGAGCTTATACTGTATGGTCATATACAAATGTAGAATATGAATATTCGTTTGTTAATACAGAATTGTCAGTGGATAAAATATTAGGACAAAGAAAAAGAAAACATATAGCTGATATTGATATCAAAGAAGCAGAAATAATTGCGCCTGCTAACTCTAGTGAGATTACAGGAAGAGCAAATAGCTTGAATGTTCTTGATTATTCAACAGGATACGAAAGTAATGATCTTTATGCTATGATTGCTTCAACTGACAAAGGCATGGCAAAGATTTTGTTTAATGCTGATGAAAAAATGATAGATGCAATGCGTCATGTCAGACCGTCTATCGTAAAAAAATATTAATGATATTATTTTGTTGACAAGGATATTGTTTTTTGTTAGTATGTTGAAAAAACAAAAATAAAGTGTCGTCTATTAGCTATTTGAAAAGCTTAAAAGATGGCACTTTCTCTGCAATGCAGACTTTAAATATATTATATAAGAGAAAGAGAGGAAATAACCAATGGGAAAGATTATTGGTGAAGGAATTACATTTGATGATGTGTTATTAGTACCTCAGTACTCACAGGTTACACCTAACATGGTTGATTTGACTACACATCTTACTAAAAAAATCAAATTAAATATTCCGATGATGAGCGCCGGAATGGACACAGTTACAGAACACAGAATGGCAATTGCTATGGCAAGACAGGGTGGTATTGGAATTATTCACAAGAATATGACAATAGAACAACAGGCCGAA
>CAYWUE010000112.1:0-2707 GCA_964461415.1 uncultured Eubacterium sp. | reverse complement strand
TGCAGACGCTGTATTTACATCGAACGGACTTGAATTTCTCGATATTTTTAATCCTGTAAGCTGTGGCGAGAAAATCAGCACGACTGATTCATTTATAAATCTTGACGGTGCAGAGAAGCTGCTTAAAGCTAAATATGACCTCCTCTTTCTTGACGAACCTGTTGAAGTCGAAAGCGGTGAGCTTAATTTTATTATCAGCGATGGAAAATTGACACCAGCTTGGGAATTTACTATGACTAGCGGCGTTGTAGAATATTATGACGCTTATTCGGGCAAGGAGATAGTAGTCAACACAGGAGAAGGTGCATAAGTATGAAAAGGTTTATTAGCACAACGGGAATGTATCTTGCAAAATCGCTTTGCAGAGCGAAATTCTGGCTTGCTGTTATGTTGTACATAGGACTTTTGACGCTTGTTTCGCAGGATTTGATTTCTCCCGAAGCGACCGTTTGTTATATACTTCACTATGCGTTCGCCAATAGCACAAGCTATTTTCTGCTCGTTATCTGTGCGTTCCCGAATGCTGCAGTATTTGCGGAGGAATGGGCGGCAAAGCGTTTTGTCGCTTCATATACACGCTCAAAAAAAGACCCGTTTGCAGCGAGTATGATAATTTCCTCTTTTCTTTCGGCATTCACAGTTTCTGTAATTGCATCGGTTATTTTTATGACCATATTATCAATTAATTATCCTCTCATTGGAGATGTTTTAGACATTGGCTTTGTACAAGCTATGGGTGGTTATGCGAACGGCGGTCTTGCATTTTCGGGTAATTATTTCTTGTATTATTTTATGGAATTTATTATCCAAGGCTGCCTTATGGGGCTTTTTTCCGCTCTTTCAACGTTATTGTCAATAAAGCTTACTGACTCAAATATCGCTGTAGTTATGCCGATGATTTTGTACATAATCATCACCAACGTTATGAGCTTGCTGTCCGTACCAAAGCTGCTGAACCCTTATCACATTTATTCACAATCGGGTACGGTATACAGAAGTTTCTTCCCAAATGGAGCGGAGAGTTTTTCGATTATTTCTATGCTTTATCCATTAATTTATACAGCGGTGCTGCTTAGTGTTTTTGTCATCGCCGCGTATTTTATGATAAAGCGAAAATATGAAAAATACAACGATATAGGATAAGGAGTAAAAGGTATGCTGAAAGCACTTGAACTAACACGTTATCATATTTATTATACGATGATGCGGTCGAAATTCTGGGCGGCTGTTTTGATGATATTGTCTGCCGGATATATTAACATAAAAAGTGTAACGCAGATAGTTTTTCAATATAAAACGCCTGTATCTTTCGGCATTTTCGCACTAATTTTCAGTGGTGCTTTTTTCGGAGTTGTACTTCCTGTGGCACTGCTGTTTATATTTTCGGAAATGCCGTTCAGAAATTCACAGCAAGTATTCCTTTTAACTCGCAGCGGCAAGCAAACGTGGTGTATAAGTCAAATTTTATTTATCATATTTATTTCCTTGTTTGTGATTTTGATAATCTTACTGGAAACATTTCTGATTTTTGGCTGTCAGATATCGTTTGACAACAGCTCTTGGGGACGGGTGATAATGTCTGTTTATAATACAAATCTCGGACGAGAATTTGAAGTTACGTTTATCGGTAGTGCTCCCTACGAAACAATCGTTGCTCTCTCGCCCGCACAAGCGGTGGCTTATGTTTTGACAACTGCGTTTATGCTTTCGGTCACAATGGGACTTACTGTTTTTGCGGTTAATTTGGCAACAGGAAGCTCACTTGGTATAATCGTTGGCGGAGTGTTTATCGCTCTGAATTTATTCACATCGTATTTTCAAACTTCAGACTTTTTCTGTTTTTCGCCAGCATCTTGGATAAAGCTGAATGCGGTGAAATTGCTCCCGTCTATATTCTATCCTGCGCTTGTTTTCGGAATAATAGCGACAGCAACGGTCTGTACAGCATTCGTTAAATGCTGTAAAAAATCCGATATTATTTAGGGGGAATTTACTATGGAAAACAGTATTATCAACGTTAAAAATGTTACCAAAAAATACAAGGAATACACCGTAGTGAACGATGTTAATCTGAGCGTTGAAAAGGGCGAAATAGTCGGACTTATTGGCAGAAACGGCAGCGGCAAAACAGTGCTAATGAAAATGATATGCGGGCTTGTCGCACCTACTTCTGGCGAAATAACCGTCAACGGAAAAATTATCGGCAAGGATATTGATATTCCCGACAATATCGGAGTTATTATTGAAACGCCAGGATTTCTCCCAAATTTCAGTGCGTTTAATAACTTAATGCAGCTTGCGAAAATTAACCGCAAAATCGGAAAAAACGAAGTACGAAAAGCGATACAAAAGGTCGGCTTAAACCCCGATGATAAAAAACACGTTGGTAAATATTCTCTCGGAATGCGTCAGCGTCTGGGACTTGCACAAGCTATTATGGAAGACCCCGAACTTCTTATTCTTGATGAACCGATGAATGGTTTAGATAAAGAAAGCGTTGCGGAAATCCGTGAATATCTGCTCGAACTTAAAAAGTGCGGGAAAACAATTTTGCTTACCTCTCATTCTTCAGAAGATATTGATGTTTTGTGCGATATGGTATACGAAATGAATAAGGGAAATATAGCTAAAATTAGGTAATGTTTGTCAGCTTCACGGCTTAAAGACAAAATTGCCTTGCTTACTTCAACAGCCTATTAACTTCTCT
>CAYWUE010000111.1:0-2716 GCA_964461415.1 uncultured Eubacterium sp. | reverse complement strand
ATTCATACGGATTATGCATATAAAATCGGACTCAGTGGGAAAAATATAACGATTGCTGTAATGGACACGGGAATTGCGCCGCATGTGGATTTTGGAAAACGTATTCTGATGTTTCAGGATTTTTATAATGGACGCGTGGGACTTTATGATGATAACGGACATGGTACGCATGTGTCCGGAATTATAGCGGGAGACGGAACGACCTCACGCCGGATGGTGGGAGGTATCGATTACAGTGGGATGGCACCGGAAGCGAATCTGATTATGCTTAAGGTGCTTGATGGCAGAGGAAACGGAAATACATCGAAGGTACTGCAGGGAATTGACTGGATTTTGAAAAATAAGGATGTCTATAATATACGGCTTCTCAATATATCAGTGGGGATGCTGCCAAGCGCAGGAACCAAAGAACAGCAGGAATTATTAGAAGCGGTGGATGATATATGGAAGCAGGGGATTATGGTGGTTGCTGCAGCCGGAAATAATGGGCCGAAGGGAAATTCGGTCACAATTCCGGGAATATCCAGAAAAATACTTACTGTTGGAAGCTGTGATGATGCACAGCTGCAAACCGGAGAAAAAGGATTGAAAAGTGGGTACAGCAGTACCGGTCCTACGGCATGCTGTATTGTGAAACCTGAGATACTGGCACCGGGAACCGGTATCACAAGCTGCGGAACAGACGGAAAAGGTTATCAGGTGAAGAGCGGAACATCAATGGCAGCGCCTGTTGTGACGGGGGCACTGGCGCTGGCGTATCAGAAATATCCGTACTTAAAACCGGCAGAGATGAAACTTCGCCTATATGAGCGGGCATACCCTAGAGGTGCACATATTGGCAGGAAAAGCTGGGGAATCATCCATGTAGACAATTTGGTGCGTGGAATATAATGGATTCATTGACTTTTCAGAGGAAAAAAATTAGAATAAAACATACGGTGTCAGGTTAATCGGATAAGATTTCCTGAATCGCTGCATCTGGAAGGGGACTTATACTTATGAAGAAAATTGCGAATACACTGTTTGGAAGGCTGGTTCTTGTTGGATTAGCAATTTTGCTGCAGATTGCATGGCTTTTTGTAGTGCTATGGAAGCTCAGTTATACATTTACTTATGCGGATATGCTGATTCGTATTGTTGCAGTTGTTTTTGTACTTGTGATTGTCAATCGATGGATGAATCCTGCGAATAAATTATCGTGGACTTTTTTGATTTTACTGTCGCCCGTGCTTGGTACTTTGTTGTACTTTTTGTTTGGCAGGTCTAAGATTACAAAATATGTCAGAAAACGTATGGATGGTGTCAGCCGTGAGGTATCAGCATGTATGCCGAGAGATGAGACAGCCGCGGAAGTGCTTAAGACGACTGATATGATGGCTTACCGCCAGTCGAAATATATTGATGACTTTGGACATTTTCCGGTTTATCAGAATACCTCCACCCGATATTATAAGAGCGGTGAGGAAATGTTTCCTGATATGCTTGAAACAATGAAGCAGGCAAAACATTATATTTTTCTGGAATTTTTCATTATTGATGAAGGATATATGCTGGATACGATTGTGGATGTCTTGGAGGAGAAAGTAAAACAGGGGGTTGAGGTACGGCTTATCTATGATGATGTAGGATGCATCAGCACACTGCCGCCGAAGTATTATAAGAAACTTCAGGCAAAAGGAATCAAGTGTGCAGCGTTCAATCCGTTCCGACCGATTCTGTCTGTGATAATGAATAACCGTGACCATCGCAAAATTCTTGTTGCAGATGGCATAGTTGGATTTACAGGCGGAATTAATCTGGCAGACGAATACATTAATCGAAAAGAACGCTTTGGATATTGGAAGGATACGGGAATCCGCATTGAAGGCGAGGCAGTGTGGAGCTTTACCCAGATGTTCCTCAGTATGTGGAATACGATCGTCGGCGGCGAGGAGGATTATACACAATTCTTTCCGTCTGTTCATCAGAATGAGCCGTTTATCACAGACGGATTTGTGCAGCCATATGGGGACACTCCGCTCGACCATGAAAATGTTGGAGAGAATATCTACCTGAACATTATCAGCAAAGCAAAGAATTACGTCTATATCTTTACACCGTATCTGATCATTGATTATGAGACACTTGTTGTGCTTTGCAATGCGGCAAAGAGCGGTGTAGATGTGCGCATAGTGACACCGGGAATCCCGGATAAAAAGATTGCATATCTGCTGACACAGTCCTATTATGAGCCGCTGATCCGCGCGGGAGTAAAGATATATCAGTACACGCCCGGATTTATTCATGCGAAATGCTTTGTCTGTGATGATGAGATTGCGACAGTCGGAAGCGTCAACCTTGATTTCAGAAGTCTGTATCTGCACTTTGAGTGCGGTGTATGGATGTATCGGTCAAAGGCGGTTATGCAGGTAAAAGAGGACTGTCTGGAGACGTTTGAATGCTCAGAAGAGATGAACTTAGAATTCTGCCGCAACCGTGCGTTGCCGATACGTATGTTACAGGCTGTGCTGCGTTTGCTTGCACCATTGATGTGATAAATGAGACTGTCGCACGATGTGAAATTTACTGCACATAATTTTCATTATGAGAAGTTAATATATAACACATTTCCGGAAAAAACAAAATTTCAAAATCAACTTCACAAAATACGGAATTTTCACAAATCCGCGTCTGAAAGATGTCATAATCCGTGTCTTTTCAGCGCGAGTACGTCCTG
>CAYWUE010000110.1:0-3097 GCA_964461415.1 uncultured Eubacterium sp. | reverse complement strand
GCTGCAGTAATGACAATCGGAATGGTGTCAGCAACAGTTTTGGCAGCTGACATCAATTCCATTGTACCGGATAAGGGAAATCTCTATATCCACAGATACCTTATTAAAGATATGGCAGATGCAGGACTTCCAAATGACGGAACAAAGGCAGATGTTCCGGAGTCAGCAGAAGCTGTATCAGAAATCACATTTAAAGTTTATAAAGTAAACGCTGCAACAACAGCTCCGTCATCAGGAGCAGTAACTGTGGACAACATGGTTACAACAACCAAAGTGACAGATGCAGACGGAAAGACATTTGATGTAACACTGTCAGAAACCATAACAACTGATTCAACAGGCACGGCATCCGCTACAGACCTAGCCAAAGGAATCTATCTTGTAGTAGAACAGGCAAATGACAAGGTGGCTTCATCAACAGCACCTTATCTTGTATCGGTGCCGATGACAAATAAAGATGGAGACGGATGGATTACGGATGTTCACACATATCCAAAAAACAGTGATTTATCAATCACAAAGGAAGCAGACAAAACGTCAGTTAAGACAGGCGATGTGGTCACTTGGACAGTAAATGCAACAACAGGTTTAATGATTGAAGACTCGATTAAGTATGACATTGTTGATGAACTAGACACGGCACTTGATTACGTTACAGGTTCACTGGCTGTAAAAGGTGTATCTTCTGATGGGACAGAAACAGTCATTCAGGCATCAGATTATACAGCAGTAGTTAATGATTCAAACGTACTTACCGTATCATTCAACGATGCAGGCAGAAAAACAGCAGCCGCATACGCTTCTGTTAGGATCTCATTTGACACAAAGGTTAATGAAGAAATCCTTAAAAGAACAGTTTATACGGTGGAAAATGATGCATCAATTGAATTTATTAATAAATACAGTCAGGAAAAGAAAAGAGAATCAAACATTGTTAAGATTCACTCAGCAGCCGTTAAAACGGTAAAGACAAATACGGACGGTGAAACCCTTGCGGGTGCAGCATTTAAGATTGCAACATCTGAAGCGAATGCAAAGGCCGGAAACTTCTTAAAGAAGGATGAAGACGGAAACATTGTGGATTATGGTGATGACGGATATGATACAGCCACTGAATGGGAGATTACAACAGAAAGTGATGGAACAGCATTATTTGAAGGCATCAGCGATTATGGTACTGATGGAACATATCATACATATCATCTTGTGGAAACAAAGGCCCCGGCAGGATACAGTCTTGCAGGTGTTCCGATTGAGGCTGAATTTACGGCTCAAAATTCAACAGAAGCGACAGCATATACAATAAACATAAATGTTGTGGATGATGAAATGCCAACGCTTCCTCTTACAGGCGGAAAGGGAACATGGATGTACCTTTTAGCCGGAGCCGTCATGATTGGAGTGGCATTTGCAATGGCACTAAGGGGAACAAAAAAAGATAAGGACAAAAATAAACAGTAATTAAACAGCATTCAGGGCAGAAGATTACAGGGCGGCGCAGACCGCCCTGAACAATTAGGGAAAATGAAGGTTATAAATAAAATATTATGCTTCCTGTTTTTAGCTGCCGGTCTTGTCACGGTCATGTATCCAAGGATTCATAATTATGTTTATGAGCAGAAAAATGAAGTCATCATACGCCGTTATGCAGAAAAGGCGGAAGATTATGATACGGAAGAAATATGGAACAGTGCAGTAAAAAGAAATGAAAGAGTGTACAATGCTGACAATAATACGGATACTGCAGAGGGATTGAAGGGTTATGAAGCACAGCTTAACATAAACGGAATAATGGGGTACATAACAATACCGAAAATAAAACTGCAGCTTCCAATATACCATGGCACATCAAAGAATAATCTTTTAAAGGGAGCAGGACATTTGGAGAATACTTCTCTTCCGGTGGGAGGAAGAGGAACTCATTGTGTCATTACAGGACACACGGGGATGGCAGATGCTGATTTTTTCAACAATCTTGACAAACTTAACATTGGTGACAGATTTTACATAACCACAGCCGGACATGTGCTTGCATATGAAGTTGACAGAATAAGAACAGTGCTGCCGGATGATTCAGAATCAGTCAAACCGGAATCGGGCATGGATTACTGCACTCTGGTCACATGCACGCCTTACGGCATAAATACACACAGACTGCTTGTCAGGGGAAAAAGATGCGTTGAATCGGAAGAATATGAGGAGTTTAAGGCTGAAGGAAAATCAGCGGATAATAAACAGATAATACTTATGGCGGCACTTTCTGGTACTGCCGTAATCATGATAATTATTATTTTATGGAGAAAAAATGAACCTAAGGGATACAGTAAAAAAAATTGTTTATAAAATTGTCTGCATCTGTCTGATTACCGCAGGAATGTCGTTAACGTGCATGAGCGTTGAAAGACACAGGGAACTCATGGATGCCGAAAAAAAGAATAAACTGATTGCAAAAGAGGCATACATTGAAAATGAAGACATGATAAATTTCAAGAAACTGAAGAAGAAAAATCCTGACATAACGGCATGGATAAGGATACCTGATACGCCGGTGGATTATCCGGTTGTCATGGCAAAAGATAATAATGAATTTTATTTAAGCCATGATGTCAGAGGAAGGCTGTCTTCATCAGGAGCTGTGTTTACGGATTTCAGACTGTATGGAAAGGCTTTTGAATGCAAGAACTGTATTATATACGCCCACAACATGGGGCGCTTTGAAACCGTCATGTTTTCAACACTCATGAAATATGAAAAGCAGGATTATTATGATAAACATAAGAATGTTTATATTTACACGGAAGACACTGGGAAAAACGTATACAGGATAGTTTCAGTAAGAGAGGTATCAACGGATGATTATGCGTATAAAATAACGTTTAAGGGCAGAAATGAGTTTAAGGGGTGGATAAAAGAAAGCATGAAGGATTCAATGATAAAAACTGACACATTGCAGATTAAAAGGTATAAAAAAGCCATCACACTGTCGACCTGTACATATGGAAGCGGACGGCTTGTAATTGAGTGTGTGCCTTTGGAATGACAGGGTGTTGTTTAAAGAAAGCTGTTAATAAACGTTCACTTAAAGTTGACATTTAGA
>CAYWUE010000109.1:0-3126 GCA_964461415.1 uncultured Eubacterium sp. | reverse complement strand
GGGTTCTTCCTGCTCCTCCAAAATAATCGTTTTGGCTGGGATTCGGATGCTCTTTAAGCTGTCACAGAGCCAGAAAGCGGCAAAACCGATTTGCTCGACACTCTCCGGGATGTTGATGGATTCCAACTTTTTGCAGAAGGCAAAGGCGTAGTCCTTGATGACCCGTAGTCCTTCCGGAAGGGTGGCGTGTTTCATTTCCCCCTTGTAAAACACATATTTTCCCAACTGCTCCACCCCTTCCGGGACGGTCACTTCCTCATAGGGATATTCACGGTAAGCGTTTTCGTTGGCAAAGCATTTGGCTGAAATCCAAGTAGCCCCCTTTTCCAAAAGGGTGACGCATGTATAGGCTCCAAAACGGTATTCATTCGGGAATACCACTTCCTCCAGCTTTTCGCATCCGTCGAAGGCATCCAAAGCCACAAAAGTTACGCCTTTGGGGAGAACCACGCGACGCAGCTCCCGTCTGGCTTGGCGCATGGGTTCTTTCAAACCCGAGGCATTGGGAGAAAAGGCCAGATTCCCAACGGCGGTTATGGGAATCTCTTTTATGGTATCCGGAACCGTTACGTCCGTTTCCAGGCCACGGTATTTGATCAACGCTTCTCCACTGGTGTGCCACAGTTTTTCCTCGGGCATGGCTTTTTCGCTGGCCTTGCTTTTCTTCGGCTTGGTCAGAACCACATTGGCAAGAAATTGAGAAAATTCTGTATTTCCGCATTCCTCTGCCCGCTGGCGAAGCACATCCAGATCTTCCTGCTTTGCTAGACCCATTTCCAGCAGGAATCTGCCCATGCGCTCGTAATACTCCCCGGCAAACCACTCGGCTTTGTTTCGCTTGATGTATTTTCCGTACTCCTCTGCCATGATGGGCTGATCTGCGTAGTTCCCATAGTCCCGGGAAAAGACCAGGGAGGCCAGCCACTTGGATTCCTTGGTTTCATAATAGGCCAGCCGTTCCAGGGGCATGCAGAACTCCGGCAGCTGATTTTCGGAAAAGAATTTCCGCCGGAACTGATAGGGGACAGCGTATTCTATCCGCTCCAGGGGGCACTGGGTAAGATCCGGCTCCGCCTGGTAGTGCATATATGTTTTTTCTGTGACACAGCCAATGTATTGCCGTGGGGGGATCATTTCCTTGGGCAGGATCAATTCCCGCAGTTTGGTGCAGCCATAGAAGGCATAGGCAGAAAAGCCACGGAGAATTCTATAGGAAAGATCCAGCCGCACCGCATCCTCTGGCACGTCATGCAGAATGTCCTCCACGATGGTCACATCCTGGTGGCCGCAGTTTTCTTTGGCCGCATCCAAGGAGGCCAGATACCAGAAGGTATCCCCGGTAATTCGGCAGGTGGGGTACCAGCAGGAGGTTTCAAATTTTTTCGTGGGCTGGTTGCTATCGGGATTTACGATGAGGCAATAGGTGGTATCCCGGACGCTGTTGGTCAGGGTGCCGCCCCGCTTTTCCACCTCTGCCCGGAATTTGCGGACTTCGGAATCCGTATAGCCGGTGGCCGCAAATTGCCGGTTGCGGAAGTTCAGGAAGGTCATGGGGGTCAGGCGGCGGGCAAACCGCTCCTGTTCTTCCTTTTCCACTTCCGCCGCAGGACGCCAGTATTTTTCCTCCTTCAGCCGCAATTCGTCCGGGCAGTAGCTTTTGGTCAGAATTCCGCTGCGATAATGCACATAGTATGCGCCGTCGAAATTATCGATATCACCGGAATTGCATTGCACTTCCACCCGGAACATGCGGCTGCGATCCCGCAGGCCGTAGTCGCTGTAGTTCCACACCGCCAATTCTCCGGCTGCCTGAATATCCTCCGGCAGCTCCACCGGGCAAGGGCCTTCCCATCTTTTGGAACAATAATCCACAGCCCAATTGCAGCTACCCTCAAAACGGAGGTAGTAATCCTCCGGCGTTCCATGTTCTTCCACCACCGTTGTTCCATAGCTGGGTGTGGAAGCATAGAATGCAGAGCAGGCATTTTTTCGACCCTTTACGATGATTTTGAATTTACACAGATTTGCCATGTTTTTTCGCCCTTTCTGTTTTTATTTTACCGGCTTGCTGCCGGCGATTTCCTTAATCCAGTCCCAATGCTTTCTTCGCCGCATCCAGGGGGGTATGATAGAACATGGCCTGGATCTCATCTTGCAGGTCGCCCTTCATGGCGGCGCATTTTTTGACCCGGTCAATGACTTACAGTTTCCATAGCTCTAGCATAGGCCATCCTCCCAGTCCAAATTTTCAATTTCCCGGATGATCTCCTTCTGCCGTTCGTAGAACAGCAGTTCTTTGTTATGGGCGAAATATTCCTTACAGCCGTAGCGGCTGATGAATTTGGCACCGTAGTAGCTGATGGTCAGCTCTGTCACCAGAATCAGGGTTTCTTGACCCTCCCCGAAGGCTTCTTCGCAAAAACGGAAGACGTTGGAAAGGGCTTTCCCGGCTTCGGCGGCCTGGATTTTCAGAGTTTGGGTCTGCTTGTCGTAGGCGGTCTTTAGCAGTTTGAAGGCTTCTGCGCCGCCCACCGGGGCGGTTTCCGCCAGTGTTGCCTTCATATTATACAGAAGCTCAATGGCACTGCGGCAGGCGTATTCGCTGTCCGTCGAGAGGGTAGAGGCCAGTTTCCCCGCCTGGACTTTTTTGTTCAGTCCGTCGATTTGCTTTTGCACTGCGGAAAGACCGTCGGAATTGGGACGGGTCAGCTCCAGGCGTGCGGATTTCAGGCAGTCCAGCAGTTGCGCCAGGGTTTGCTCCATCAGATTGACCTGCCGGAGTTTGCCGGTGACGGCATCCAGCAGCAGGCCCAGCAGGGCCAGACGCTCGTCGAATTTTGCCGCCTTGGCACGGTCTTGAATCTCCGCCGGGGCTTTGCCTGCCAGAATTATGTCCACCTGATAGTCGGAGCGGTATTTATTGAACAGGTCGTAATAGATGGCAAATTCCTTGGCAATTTTTTTGTTTTGCAGATACTGCTCAATCAGGAGCTCGTCCACGGTCAGGCCGTGCTCCTCGTACAGTTGGATCATGTCGCTCAAGTCGCTCCAGCCACGGGCGGTGACGAAGCTTTTTCCATCTACGGTGGTTTCGATTTTGTAGAAATCCGCCGTTTTGATATCCAG
>CAYWUE010000108.1:0-3129 GCA_964461415.1 uncultured Eubacterium sp. | reverse complement strand
AATAATACTACAGGAAGCCCAGAATGGGAGTGGATTGAAGGAATAGAAGTGATTCGCTTTCCGTGTTTTAACTTTATTAACGGAAGATTTCCGATTATGAAGTTGAGTAAAAAATTTTGGGAATTACATAGGTACTTGTGTTCCCAAGAGTATGATATGATTGTCATCAATGCAAGATTTTATTTGCATTCTATTTATGGAGCATTGATTTCATATCGAAAGGGAACGAAAAGTATCTGTATTGAGCATGGAACCAGTCATTTGTCGGTACATAACAGAGTACTTGATTTTATTGGTGGAATTTACGAGCATTTGCATACTGCTGTTTTGAAAAGAATATGTAAAGAGTATTATGGAGTATCAGAAGCATGTTGTGAGTGGTCTGGACATTTTAAGATTCATTCTAAGGGTGTACTGTATAACGCAGTTGATTTGAAGAAAATAGAAGAACTAAAGGATAGGTGTACTAGAAATTTTAGGGAAGAATATTCGATTCCGGAAGATGCAATAACGGTTACTTTTACTGGCAGGCTGTTAAGGGAAAAAGGAATTTATGAATTAATAGAGGCAGTAGAAAGATATAACATGTTGGATAAAAAGATATTTCTTTTTATAGCTGGAGAAGGTGAAGAAGAATCAGAGGTTAAGAAGCATAGTTCCCGATATGTGATTCCACTGGGTCGACTTCCGTTTGAAGAGATTGTTGGACTTTTGGTACAATCAGATATTTTTTGTTTGCCATCAGTGTCGGAAGGACTGTCAACATCGGCATTGGAAGCTGCGGCTTGCAAATGTTATATTATTACTACTGCACGAGGTGGGACAAAAGAACTGGTGAAAGATGAAGATTATGGGATTGTTATGCCAGATAATTCCGTAGAAAATATCTATCAGGCAATTGCAAAGGCAACAAAGGATAAAGAGTTGAGAGTACGAGCTCAGGAATTATGTTATAATAGGCTGAAAAACGTTTTTACGTGGGAACATACAACTGATAACTTAGAGAAGGCATGCGAAAGAGAACCATGAAAAGACTGTTGAGCCCATTATGAAGGATATATAAGGATTTGATTATGTCAACGTTAATGACTATTCAACAGACAGAACAAGAGAAATATGTGAAATTAAAGGATACAATCTAAATTGCAAGTCTAATCGATATATTGTTTCCTTGTGGATTTTGATTTTGTAATTATTATTTTGTGCTGACGGTTGCAATATCCAGAATGTCTACGATAATAAAAGAGTTAGCACAAGAAATTGTACTACGTGAAGAACAAGAATAATATAATTGTGTTTACAGGAAAAAAACAGAAAATCTATACTATTTTATTGTTCTGTTCTGTTCTGTTCTGTTGTGGTGTCGATTGTTTTGTTAATTCGCTTTATTGGCCATATGCAGAAATGAGCAAAAGAAAAATATTCGTGTGTCTTATCTATTTTGGTAGTTGTTATAATTCCAATCCTTTGCGTCAAAATAAAATTTTTATATAAATTGGTTATGAAAAATATTCTAATATTGGCAAATGCGATGAAAAGGGTAAAACGGAATAAGACACAAAGTCTGGTGCTGTTGGCTAGCATAGTTGCTGGTGCTATGGCATCTTATATTGTGCCCCAATCAATTTGTCGATTTACGAAAACGAGTTATAATCAGCATATGTTTTAGTTCTTTTTTTCTTTACGTGCTTTGATTGGGGTTGGGGTCGTTATGTGGAAAAAAGCATCAAATAATATTGAATTATTGTTTGTGTTCATAGCTTTGGTTAGGGGGATATTTCGTATTACAGTAACACCTAATCGAACAGGAGTTTCGTGGGATGATGAGATTCATTATGAAAGAACACTGGAAATTTCAGATTTTTTAAATGGTGTTCGATATAGGGTTGATAAAAAATATTGTGGATTATGCAGATAATATATATGGTCATATAGGTTATGATAAAGAATCCGAGCAAATAAATGAGCAGGAGTTTGAAAAAATTATACAAAGAAAAGTTAGTTGATGCACATCAATTTTCATATTATGATGTGTGGAGTGTTGCATACGTTCTTTCTGCAATTGGGATTTTATTGGGGAGAGGAATTGGGCTATCGTACGCTGGAGTTTTTAATTTAGGACGATTTTGCAATCTCTTGATGTATACTATATTAATAGCATTGGCGATTAAACGTGTACAATATGGGAAAGTATTGATTTCGACGATAGGGTTGATTCCAACCACAATATTTATGGCTTCTTGTTATTCATATGATCCATGGGTGATTGGATTTACAATACTTGGATTTTCTTATTTCTTTGCGGAACTTCAAAATGATGAGTTTCTAGAAATTAAAAATATGATAATAATGATTGGGACGCTGACTTTAGGGTGTGTACCTAAAGCAATATATTTTCCGCTTTTGTTTTTACCAAAGAAAAAAATTAAAGATTCTAAACAGCGAAAGTGGTATTATACATTAGTTATACTGCTGTAGGGGCTCAAACCGTTGCTGGAATGCAGACACGTTATATGCTTCCGCCTGTTTTTCCATCACTGTATTCAATTGGAGCGGGTGGCACAACTCAGAAAATTAATAAAAATGCATTTGTTTGTGTTCCAATGTTAATTATTGCATTAGCGTTTGTTTTTGACATGTTCAGGTTATGTGTATTGCATTATTAAATGAATTATTTTCGATGTTCGGATACCTTATAAATAAAGGGCTTCAAGACATGAACAAAAATAAATCGCCAACCAAAACAACGATTTTACGCTGATTCTGGTTGGCGTATTGTAATAAAATCAGATTTTGCGACTAACTAAGGGATACAAAAAAAGACGAAAAATAAGGGAAAACCAACCTTTTCACTCCGAAAAGGAGTATAATGTAATTAACCACAAAAACATAGAAAAGAGGTTTTCCCATGAACATTATAACACAGATGTCGCTGTTTGAAGAGAGTGAATTTGAATTTTTAGGAGATTTAGAAAGATTACAGAAGGTTCTTGGTGCATTGGATGATGAAAAACTGATTCGTGCACTTTATAAAATCCGTGGAAAAGGCAGAAATGACTGGCCTTGCGAAGCTATGTGGAACTCTTTTGTCGCAAGTTTTCTGTTTGAACATCCGAGTATTCAGGCACT
>CAYWUE010000107.1:0-3135 GCA_964461415.1 uncultured Eubacterium sp. | reverse complement strand
AGTCTTAAAGCCGCTTCTTTATAACGACTCCGTTGATGACGACAACGCCGAAATTCCTTTGAATTAGGATGACGCGAAATACGCACCCGCCTATGACGAAGAGTTTCGCAAAAGCTTTTATTTGCGCGGTCACTTAATTACATAGATTACATAATCCGTAATAATCCCGAGGATTTCAAAGAGGTTGCCTTTACCGGTGCAAATTACACGGATAACAGCAACCGACGAATTCGAAGAAAAAAAGCACGCTTTTGCGTGCTTTTTCATGGTTGCGGGGATGGGATTTGAACCACATGACCTCCGGGTTATGAGCCCGACGAGCTACCGAACTGCTCTACCCCGCGATATTAACTTGTGCGCTCTCTTGAGTGCCTATATAATATACACCATTGAAATCCTTTTGTCAAGAGTTTTTTGCAAAGTTAATTATTAAGTTTTTGTAAATTCGAATTCGTCGGTTGCGGTTAATCCCGTTTCATTAATTACATTCACAAATCATACATCTCTTCTGCATCAATGCAGTCAAATTCGGCGGGTTCTTCTTCGAATCCCGATGTTGAAATGAAGCCTATGCGCCCTACATTCAATCCTTTAACATCATTCACCTGTTGCTTTTCCTTCAGCATTTCCTTTAATTTCAAGGGAGATGCGTAATACTTAACCTCGTAAATATCAAATACACCGCCCTTGCGTTCCAAAACAACATCAAATTCGCCGTTCTTTTTGGCAATTCCGTCGTCATAGTAAAACGTCCCTATATTAAGAACACCGCGCATTTTACGTTTTTGCACGCACAGAGAAAAATAAGTCCTCGCGATTTCTTCAAACCGATGTGAAACAAACGTGACAAACGAGCCTTCGATATATTCCTCGTAGAAAGCCTCGGCACCGAGCATTTGGAGCGCACTTTTGTTTTTGTAGACATAGGTATAGTAGAATCTCAATAAATTATCCCGAACCTCATAATACACCTTTTTATTATCATCGGGTTTATTAATCGGATATACCTTGACAACAATTTCCATATCCTCAAGCGATTTCAACTGCTTGGATAAATTACCGTTTGCTCTAAGCCCCAACCGTTCTTCGATTTCCCTGTATTTTCTGTGCCCGTTGGAAATGGCATAAAAAATGCGTTCGGCATTGATTGCATTTGCATAATCCGAAATTAATAAATGCTCGGCATATGCCCAAACATAGCTTGACGGGTTTAAAATCGTGTTTATGATGTTTTCCTTAAGACTTTTACTTTCATCCAACGCATTATTGATATAAGGCGAACCGCCGAAAACAGAATAGAATGCGATTTTATCATAAGCCGATTTACTTTTATAAAATTCACAGGCGACCGAATAATCAAGTTCTTTAAGGCAAATATGCTTTGTAAACCTGCCATAGAGAGCGTTTTTTTCTTTTAAAAGATTTTTCATCATCCCTATATGTGAACCCGAAATGAACAGTCGAATATTGCCGATACGGTTATCTATGATAGATTGAAACATTGAATCGACCGTTTCCGCATCGGTAAAATATTTAAGATACGGATATTCGTCAATCACCACATTAAATGTAGTGTTCAAGCTGTTCAAGTAGGCAAACACATCGTCGAGGGATTCAAAAGATATTTTCGCGGGAATAATCTTCAAGCGTACAAGCTCGGAAACAAATCCTTCCACATTCTCTCGCATGGAAGATTTCAGGCATTCATAATATATGACCTTGTCGGACGAATTCTCCAACGCCTTCTTTAAGAGCGTGGTTTTTCCGACCTTTCGTTTGCCGTATATCATAACACTCGCCGAAGGAAGAGCGAATAATTGATTTAATTCATTCAGTTCCGCTTCACGTCCGATAAACATAACAACCGCCTCACAAGTTATACTGAATTTAAATTCACTGAATCTAAATTCAGTATAACTTATCATTATTCATTTGTCAAGCCCTATTAATAACTTTCCCCAGCCTCTTCGAAGTCGTCGAAATCCATGTCTTCAATCAGGTGCTTATCGTACAGTTTATTGACAATCGCAACCTCTCTTGCTACGCCTTCGTCATCGTACAATGTGTACACGCCGTCTTCTTCATTGGTGCAAACGTAGCCTTTTTCCTTTAAAAGACTCACATATTTTTCGGCACGCTCTTTTTCGTACTGCTTTAAGGTGTCTGTATTATCCTCAAATGCCTTAATTTGCGAAAAATCGGAAAAAGTCAAATAAAGAACCTCGTCTAAGCTGTCAGGAGAAAACTCACCTGTTTCTCTGTCTAACATATACGCGTCAAGTAAAGCATCGAGCCTTTCGTAATATTCATCATATCCGAAATCATCTACCTCTGTAAAATTTTCCGACCCGTCGTCTTTTGTAATTTTCTCGCAAAGACCGTTTTTATAAAGCTTGATAAGCTCCGCGGGTTCAAATGAATAAAGATCATTTAAGGTAATGTTTATAACGTCTTTTTCGAAAAGTCTGTAGTTTGCTTTTGAAACAAACAAGTCGATATTTAAAAACGAAATAATTACAAGCGTAAGCGAAACCGTAACTGTAATAAGCCTTACACGGGGCACCTTCTTAATAAACAAACTTACAAACATTATTATAACTATAACGGCGGACATTATTATAAATGCACTTACGGCTGTTCTTAAGTATGTAAAGCCGTATTTTGAAATATACTGAACTATACCGACAAATGCGGAGGCGGTAAAGAACAGGGTGAAAAGACAAAGGAATATATTAAGCGCCTTTGTTAAAATCGGAAGCTTGCCGTTTTCGTCACGCTTTACTACAGCAGTGGTTACAGCCGTAAGGGTAAGATTAATCGCGGCAATTAAAAGCATTTGGAAAAAGCCCTCTCTTGCGAATTCCGACGCGGTGTAATCCTCCGGAAGCAGGAATGAAAATGCGCTTGTAATGTACGCAAGCTGTGAAAAAAGATAAATCACATAAACAACGGAAACGGAAAGTAAAAACGTATTTAAAACAACAGGCGGGCATTTAGGCGTAAGCGATGTAACCTTAAGCCTTTCTCCGTCTGTATTCTTTTTTTCGAGGACCAAAGAAAACGAATAAATAAACGGCGTAATAATTACGGCTACTACAAGCGAAACTATTATTTGCGCCACATTCAGATTTTCGA
>CAYWUE010000106.1:1867-3262 GCA_964461415.1 uncultured Eubacterium sp. | reverse complement strand
GAAAAATCCGCTGCCGCTTCATAACAATCTTTTCTCTTCTCCATCAATTCCGTAATATACGCTATATTCATATGACCATTTAAAACCGGACGGTTTTTGCTATGCTTCACACGCGCAAAAATCGTCTCCGGCTCTGCCGTCAGCCAGACAATGACACCCGATTCTTTCATCAGCCTGCGGTTCTCCTCACGCAATACCGCACCACCGCCACACGACACGACAACCTTTTTCTGCTCACACAGCCTATGTATCAGCTCCGTCTCAATTTCACGAAAATGTTCTTCTCCGTATTTTTCAAAAATTTCTGTAATCGGCATGCCCTGTTCTTTTACAATCTGCTCATCCATCTCGATACGTTCTGCACCGAGCTTTCGTGCCAGCATTTCTGCAATCGTACTTTTGCCGCAGCCCATAAAACCAATCAAAAATATATTTTTCAAGATTTCCTGCCTCACTAATTTCTTTTAACGTAACAATTCAGCCCTTCCTCATTACATTCGCAAAACCGCACGTTTAACCAAAATATCTCTCTTTCACTTCCGCTACCGGCATCTCCATCCCCGTAAACAGCCGGAATGCTGACACTCCCTGCCAGAGCAGCATCCCTTTGCCACCGACACAGGTACAGCCTGCTGCCTTCGCCTCTCTCAAAAGCTTTGTCTCTATCGGATTATACACAATATCGCACACCACCAGATTCTCATGGAATGCCGACCTATCCTTCACCGGGCTTTCCTCATCCATCGGTGTCATACCTACAATTGTTCCATTGACTAAAATGTCGCTGCTTTGAATTTCCGCTGTCATTTTCGCCACATCAGCTGTATCAAACACATTCACCACACACTCCGGAACACTCGCTCTGATTTTCTCTGCAATTTCCAGTGTACGTGCAAGTGCCGCGTCATTTCTTTTAAAAATACTAAGCTCTCCTGCGCCATCCAGCGCGCACTGTACCTGTATCGCTGTTGCGGCACCTCCGCCTCCGATAATCGTAATTTTCTTTCCTTTGATATTAATGGCATGGTCTTTTAAATTATTCACGAAGCCTTCCCCGTCTGTAATATGTCCGGTAAGTACCCCATTGTCATTTACAATCGTATTCACTGCACCGATAATCTGCGCCGCTGGTGAAAGCCTGTCCATGTACTTTGCCACTTCTATCTTGCATGGCATTGTTACATTAAAGCCACGCATTTTAAATGTCTTCATCGCTGCGATTGCATCTGCCACCTCTGACACCTGAATATCAAATGCCACATAAACATAATCCAGTCCTAACCTTTCAAAGCTATAATTATACATGGCAGGTGAACCGGAATGCCCCACCGGAGAACCTATCAACGCTAATAATCCCGTATGTCCGGAAATCCTTCTCTCCATTCTCTTTACCTC
>CAYWUE010000106.1:0-1767 GCA_964461415.1 uncultured Eubacterium sp. | reverse complement strand
AAATGTTATCAGAAATACACATTCTGCTCCCTGCTCTGCCGCAAAGCTTTGTGTAATCTCATCCTTTGGATGGATCTGAGCCGTCTCTACATCAAAAGAACTCTTCTCACTCATCAAAACTTCCAGAATACCTGCATCTTCCCATATCTCTACATTATGCTCTGTTTTCAACGTCTCATATAAATCACGTACCGTAATCTTCTTCGGGCAAAAATACAGCCAGTCACCGTTTTTTTTATCTGCCATTTCACTACCGCCTTTTTATCATCTCATTCTAATTCCAATCCGAATCCCTACACATATATTATATTACCAGCACAGTACCTCATAACCGTCCTCTGTCACCAGCACCATGATCTCCCATTGTGCAGACGGCTTGCCATCCTGTGTATACACTTCCCAGTCATTGTCATCGTCGATATAAATATCAGCTTTTCCCATATTCACCATTGGCTCAATCGTAAAGATCATCCCCGGCACTAAAAGCATCTCCGTACCACGTCTGCTGTTGTAGCCGACCCACGGTTCTTCATGGAACTCTAACCCTACTCCATGTCCACCGATTTCACGGACAACGGTATATCCGTTTGCATATGCATGGTCATGAACCGCCTGCCCCATATCACCAAGAAAGCCCCACGGCTTCACTTCTTTCAGTCCTCGCTCCATACATTCCTTCGTCACTTCCACCAGACGTTTCTTCTCCGGACTGACCTCGCCAATGCAGAACATTCTGGACGAATCCGAAAAATAACCGTTTAAAATCGTCGAACAATCGACATTTACAATATCTCCTTGTTTCAGCACAACATCTTCTGACGGAAACCCATGACACACCTGGTCATTTACCGATACACATACACTATACGGATAATTCTGATAATTCAATGGTGCCGGTATACCGCCCATCTGCGTTGTAATATCATATACCCACTTATCAATCTCAGCTCCCGTTGTACCTACACCGATATGTGCCTCAATATAATCCAATACTGCAATATTAATCTTACAGCTTTCTTTGATTCCGGCAATCTGCTCCGGTGTCTTGATAATATCGTGCTTTGGCACAATATGCCCCATTTCTTTATATTTTACGATTTTCTCATCAAATGCCATGTGACAGCTTTTGTACTTTCTTCCACTGCCACACCAGCAAGGGTCATTACGTCCTATCTTTCCTGCCATAATCTCTCATCCTCTTTCTAAACCAATTTTTTCCCGCTATTATTTATAATTCACCGTAATACTTCCGACCGAAATATGTTCCCATACCTCTTCATATTCTTTTACCGTATGTTCTGCCAGAAGAGCTTCATACTCCTCTCCGGTATAATCATAGCTTTCATATTCTACATTTTCTATCTGCGCCAAAATACTCTGATACTTATTTGCCAGTGCAATTTTGCGCATAGAAGAGACAATCTCTGTTTCTGTCACTCCGAGCTGTTTTAGCTGCTCTTTTGATACATCCATGAAAAAATCCGCCTCTTCATTCTTTAAATAAGCCTCCTCCGTCTCATCTAACGCAAGATTCTCTGCCTTTGCCATCTGATAAAATATTTCATCATGTACCGCCATCTCTTTTACGGCTTTTTCCGCGACACTTCTGACAAAATTATGATTCGTATAAGCATTCCAGTATTTTTCTGGTTTTTCCGAATCATATACGAGTGCCTCCTGCTGAACCTGTTTTTCCTGATAAGCTACATAAAATGCGATTTCGCGCAAAGTCAGTTCTTCTCCATCTACCTTCAGGGCAGCCTTCTC
>CAYWUE010000105.1:0-3288 GCA_964461415.1 uncultured Eubacterium sp. | reverse complement strand
ACCTGCAACATCATTTGTCTTTGTAGCTACTTCCTTAACAAGCTGTGCTCCCATATTTTCAAATGAATCTTCTAATTCAATTTCTTTAGCTATTGTTACACCATCATTAGTGATGAGTGGTGCACCAAATGACTTATCTAATACTACGTTTCTACCCTTAGGTCCTAATGTTACCTTTACTGTATCTGCAAGTTGATTAACACCTGCTTCTAAAGCTTTTCTAGCTTCTGCGCCATATTTAATTTCCTTAGCCATTATATATTACCTCCTAATTAATCTTCTACTATAGCAAGAATATCTGACTGTCTTACAATAATATATTCTTCTTCATCTAATTTAACTTCGCTACCTGAATATTTTGAATAAACAACTTTATCTCCAACTTTTATATTCATAGTAACTTCGTTACCATCTACCATGCCACCAGGTCCTACTGCAATAACTTCTGCCTGCTGTGGTTTTTCCTGTGACTGACTTGTTAAAATAATTCCTGATTTAGTCTTTTCTTCAGGTGTAGACTGTTTTAATACTACTCTGTCTGCTAATGGTACTAATTTCATTATAAAACCCTCCATTCTATCTTTCAAAATATCTCTATTCTGCAAGTATCAGTACACTTGCATATATGTGTTAGCACTCTTTTTGGATGAGTGCTAATCGCTAAAATCTATATTAACACTTTTCAAAATTAATGCAATAGCAAATATAATTTTTTACAATTAGTTCACAAAGAAAAACTTTTCTTTAATTTTTTGTGCCTATTTTATTTTCTCTTCCATAACAAAATAGATATTGCTGTGCATAGCCACCATACTCGCCATATAAATTAGTAGCAAAATCCTGTATCATCTCTTTTTGAGTATCTTTTCCTTCAAAATACAGATTTTCCATAATTCTTTTAATCCAAACATCTATTGGAAATGCGTCACGAAATCCTAACGAAAATAACATAACACAGTTTGCAACCTTTTCTCCTACACCTTTAATTTCCATAAGTTTTTTTTGCGTTTCAAACTCAGACAATTTTTTCATACCATCCTTTGAAATACTTCCATCTGCTAATTTGCAAACCGCATCTCTTAGGTAAGGAGCTCTGAACCCGGTTTTCATTTCTCGAAAATCTTCTTCTGTAATTTTTTCTAATTGTACAATGTCCGGAAATGAATAATAATCCACATTATTTATGCTACCAAGATACTCTCCGTATTTTTCGCTGATTTTCATAACTAATTGTTTAATATGCGAAATCTGTTTGTTTTGAGAGATAATAAATGAAATTAACATCTCATGAAATTCCTGATTTAGAATTCGAACACCATACTTTTCATTTATGGCACTCTCTAATTTATTATCTTTTTTCAAAAGATATTCCTTGATTTCACTGTAATTTCTTTCTAAATCAAAATAAGGAATCCACAATTTTCTCACCGTATCTTCGTTACAATTATAGAATATTAATTTATTCTTCTCCTGTTTTATATGAAGTAGATTCTTATAAGCCACAACTACATATTCATTTTCTGCCTGCTTATAAAATCTAAAGCATTGACCACATTCTAACGTTTGAGCCAAATCAAAATCCTCTATATTTTCGATTATTGTATTTTTCTTATCAGTAAGTATTTTCATTTTAACCTCCATTCTGCCGATTTTAGTGGCACAAATAGAAATGAAACAATTATTTTCTGCACCATTTTCCACTCCATCACCTTTAACTGACGACACAAATAGTAATAAGGAAATCATTTTCCACATTATATTTCTTATGTTATTTAATAATCAATAATAACTTTAGCCGCATATGATATTTCTTGTTTATATGCACCTCTTATTTATTCGTTTCTAATTATATAATTTTTTACACAAAATAACTATCACATTTTTTAGGTTCAAGAATATTTTGCTGAAGTGTAAAGTTTAAGAATATTTTTAATAAAATGATAATCTGTCACTTTATTTTAATTAATTTTCGTATTATAATTATTATAACTTTTAACATAATATTATTGACGGAGGTATTTATATGGGTTTCTTAAAAAAAATATTAGGCGTAGCTGCTGTAACAGGTGCTGCTGTAGGCGGTGCAATATATGTAAAAAATCGTAAAGATGAAAAAATACAGGATGAAGATTTTCCTGATTTTGATGACGAAAAAATCTTTCAGGTAAATACTGATAATGATTGTGCCGGTAATAAAAAGGTTACTATCACTTTTAATAGCAAAAAAGCAAAAAATGTTGCTGATAAGGCTGCCGACAAGGTTATTGATGCTACTGACAAAATGAAAGATATCGTAACTGAAAAAGTTGGTGAAGAAAATATTGAAAAAGTAAAAAATAAGGTTGAAGGAGCAAAGGATTCTTTAAAAGAAGCAAAAGAAACTGTAGTAGAAAAAGTCGGCGAAGAAAATATTCAGATTGCTAAAGATAAAGTTAAAGATGTTGTAAATTCTGCTAAAGATATAGTTTCAGACTTTATAAAAAATGATTACGAGGAAGTTTATACCTCTGAATTCACTGAAGATGATTTTGTTGACGAGGATTCTGTTAAAGATGACTTAGAAACTGAAGATGATGTAAATCTTGGCGATGAAGATTCTGTTTTAGAAAACGAAATTGATGATTTATAAGATTATTTTTTAGAAATCGCTTATCCCATATGCTAGAAGAAAGCAGGTAGGATAAGCGATTCTGTTATTCTTTAAAGCACTTCAATATTTTGAATGGCTTTTATGTCAGGTGTAAAAATGCAAAAAACTCGAAGAACAAGTTTTAATGCTTGTCCTTCGAGTTTCTATATTTTGTGTTACTTTAAAAGTTTTTATTTAGGTAATTTAAATGAACTTTTAAGAGAAACAATTCTATTAAATACAGGATTTTCTTTAGTATAATCCTTCAAGTCAGCACAGAAATAGCCCTGTCTTACGAACTGGAACTTGTCTTCCGGCTTAACCTCTGCAATATTTGGCTCAATATAACAATCCTTAAGCACTGTAAGTGAATTTGGATTCAAATTAAGTGTTCCGTCTTCATTGAGCTTTCCTTTTTCTTCATCAACAATATTTTCGTAAAGTCGTACTTCTGATTTTACGCCATGACGAGCTGAAACCCAATGTATAGTTCCCTTAACCTTACGTCCCGTAAAACCACTACCACTTCTTGTCTCAGGATCATAAGTACAGTGAATTTCTGTTACATTACCGTTTTCATCCTTTTTATAATCTACACATTTTACAAAATATGCATTCATAAGACGAACTTCATTGCCTGGGAAAAGTCTAAAATATTT
>CAYWUE010000104.1:0-3407 GCA_964461415.1 uncultured Eubacterium sp. | reverse complement strand
AAACGCAGGGACAAGACGTAGATACATGACCGCATACCAATCTATTCGCAAAACAGGACGTAATTTCACGAATGTCAACATAGGTATGGGATACCTATGGCAGACCGCCCACACGAGGACTGTGACAGGAAATTCTCTCCTTGACAGAAATGATTGATTCCTTGAGGTATGACCCTAGGGAATACATGGAGATAAAATAAATCATTTGAAGCAGGAATTTACTGGTGCAGTCAGCGTGTAGAGATGCCCCTGCATCTATTTGTGAAATGGATGTTTTGCGAGTGTCAACGTAATAGATGTCCCGGGGAAACCACTTGCTTCTGTACCTATCCCCTTGCTATGAAAGTGGGAGCGTGAGAGAGATATATGGGTTTATCGTTCAGCCTGCAAGCAGTCTGACCAATCAACCGCAACTGCATCTCCTTTTCAGCACCTAAAAGGAATTTTCCGAATATTCGGAAAGGAAAGCATGGGATATACAAAGAACACGTGTTCCGAACATTCGTTCTTGACATATAGGTGGAAGAGTGGTATAATATAAGAAACTAAATACACCTTTATATTATATGGTCGGGATATTAGGGTCTGCCTTTCCCGACCCTTTCCCTATAAATGGATCGTACTGGGTCAAGCTGTGGAGCGTGACACCCATCGAGCTACACGGTGTGTTCTCGTGGGTGTCACAGCACAGCTTGTCAGTCGGTCATTTCATAGAAACGAGCGGAAACCATAAATGGTTGCCCCGCAGAAACAGGCTTTTTTACCTTTTCATTATAACTTCCTTCTACTTATACTGTAAAGACCTTTACCGAGCGGTAAATAGGGGTCGAACGGACACGAACAGCGTGAGTGTACGATTCGATGCATCTTGCCCCTTTGCCGTTCTGAAAGGTCTGTATAATTGCCAGCTCCCTATAAAGGGAGTTTTCTTCCTTTATAGGGCTTGACTGCTTGCCCTTTATCGTAAAAACAGCCGTAACCTTGCCGTATCAGGCGACCGCCCCCTACTTGACGATAGCAACAGTTTTGCGAATTTTAAAAATTTTTCAAATATTTTCCGAACGTTCGGAAAGAAGAAGGAAGTCTATCAATGGGAAGTTATAATAAATATCCCCTTTAGCCACCTCGTAGAGAAACGCAGGGACAAGACGTAGATACATGACCGCATACCAATCTATTCGCAAAACATGTGTTTGTGGAACAGATGTATTTTACATTTATATTATCTTGTAAAAAAGCAAACTAATCCGTTCAATATTGTGCGAAGCTTCTGGATTGCATTTTGCAGTTGCAGAACTGTTTTTTCAGTTACTTTCCCTCTTGCAATGACTTCAATACATTTTTCAACACTTCGAATGTCTGATTTAATTTCTCTTTTGGAAGTAAGATCAAAATCACGGCGGTAAATTTCTAATTTTTGATTTGCTTCTTCTATTAAAAGTTCTCCTTCAATGATCAGTTGTTTGATTTCTGTTGGTAAATGATTTAAATTTGAAAAATCTCTCATAAAGTCAACGACCTCCTGCAAAGTCTCTTTCTTATATAATAAATAAGTTCTATGAAGCACATTTTATCACATATTTTAAGGACTGAAAACAGTATCTTTTATACTGTCACTCTTTTTACTTTTAAAAAACTATGTTATGATATAAATAATAGTTTCTAGGAGGTTTGCTCTATTATGAAATACTTTTTAAGAGGCTTACGATTCGGTTTCGGCATTGGAATTCCACTGCTTACAATTTTATTTTTTTCTATTCAGATTGCTGAAGATCACGACATAGAGTTTTCTCAACCTCCAATCTCCTATAAAACTTCAAATCCGGAAAAAACACCTGTAACTGACGGACAGGAATCATCGGAAAAAACGGAACTTTTATTAGAAGAATCCTCTTCTGTACTGCTCTCTTTCACTGGAGATGTCTATTTTTCTGAACATTATCTGGAACAATATGACCGTGGAGGGATCGAAACACTTGCAGATGAAGAAATGAGATCTCTCATGGCAAATGCCGATCTTTTGATGTTTAATGAAGAATTTCCTTTCAGTTTATCCGGAGAACCTATGGAAGATAAAACCTATACTTTTCGGACAGATCCCAAATATATTAAAATTTTTCAAGATTTAGGTGTAGATGCTGTTTCCTTGGCAAATAACCATATTCTTGATTTTGGACGTCAAGCCTTTTTAGATACTTTAGATACATTAGAAGCTGCCAAAATTGATTATGCAGGCGGCGGGCACAATTTTTCTGAAGCAATCGCTCCTATTGTAAAAACAATTTCCGGACAAAGCTTTGCGATTTTTGCAGCTACAAGGGTCTCTCCATCCTATGATTGGTATGCTTCCCAAAAGCGCTCAGGAATCCTGCAGACCTACGACCCTGCCATGTTAAATCAGGCAATTTCAGAAGCAGAAGCTCTTTATGATCATATCATTGTCTTTGTTCATTGGGGAATTGAAAGAAATGAAACGCCGGAAGAATACCAGCGCACTTTAGCAAAGGGATACATTGATGCCGGTGCCGATCTGATCGTTGGCTGCCATCCTCATGTACTACAGGGGTTTGAATATTATAAAGGAGTTCCCATCGTTTACAGTCTGGGAAATTATCTTTTTGGAAACCGCACAGGAGAAACACTTCTCTTAAATGCAGCATTTTCCGAAAAAGATCAATTAGAACTGGAACTGATTCCGTGTAAACGTGTAGACGGCGTGTTAAAACGCATTTCAGATCCTTCTGCGTTATTTCAACATTTAACGGAGCTTTCCTACGGAGCCGGAATTTCTTCAGATGGGATTCTTATCTCTCTCGAATGAGTCAAGAAGCTTTGCCCTTTTTCCCGATCAAAGCAATCTGATCTGCAATTTCCTGACCACAGGCATGAACGTAAGCTTCTATATATTCTTCATAAGTGAGCTTCTCTGCATTGGAAAGTATCTCCATTTCGATTCCAAAATAATTCACATCAAAATCCATGGTGTGAAGACCATTTCGAAGATAGAAAGCTTTCCGATGCTCTCTCATGGTCAGATCCTCGCTGGATACCTTGGTGCTTTCAATTTCCAAAAGAAATCTTTTATCTGAATAAATCTTCTGCAACTCCTGAATAGCTTTGGATCCTGTCCCTTGACCTCGTATTTCGTCGGTAATTGCGAAATAATCCAAAAGTGCAATATCTTTGTCATGTGCAAAAATTGCAAGCCCTAAAAAGGCATTTTCTTCCTCAATACATAAAATCTCCATCGTTCCCTCTGCCTGCTTTTCAAGCATCAGGGAAAATGGTTTTCTCTCAGAAGACGGAAATGCACGCAGGTACAACTCTTCTATTTGTTTTAATCGTTTTTCATCGACTGCTTTTACAATTTTCATAAAATTTATGCTCCTGTTTTCAATACTTTTATT
>CAYWUE010000103.1:0-3515 GCA_964461415.1 uncultured Eubacterium sp. | reverse complement strand
ATGTAATTCCTGACGTTTATCAGCAACATATATATAATGATTAGGATTATAATCCTGTTCTCTCTGAATAATTGTTGCCAAATCAGATGTAGCATATAATGCTGCTCCGTCTGATTTTCTAACGATACATGGCGGAAGCTCTTTAGTATCATCTTCCTTTGCAATATCAACTACCAACGCTCCCTGACTTTCATATGCCAGATTCTTATCAATCAAATCTTGAATAAGTCCCGGAATAAACGGCTGTGCATCGCTTTCGCCCTTCCACAAATCAAATTCAACATTTAAATTGCCATAATTCTTTCTCAAATCTTCTACAGAAACCTTCATAATATGATTCCAGATAGCTGTATATGGTGCATATCCATTCTGTAGTTTTAATGTAGCCTGATGTGCTTTCTCTTTAAATTCTTCATCAACCTTTGATTTTCCACTGGCGCAAGGATAAATTTCTTCTAATTCAGAAATTGTAAACGGAGCTTCTGTAGGATATTCACCTGCATAATTTTCATCAAAATATACAAGGTCTGGTTTACGACATTCAAGCTCTGTAATAATAAGTCCCATCTGAAGTCCCCAGTCTCCCAAATGAACATCAGAAATAACCTTGTTTCCCATAAATCTGCCAATGCGTTTTATACTTTCACCAATTACTGCCGAACGCAAATGTCCAACGTGCAAAGGCTTTGCTACATTAGCCCCACCATAATCAATAATTATTGTTTCAGGTGCTTTGTTTTCACATCCATATTTTTCAGCTTCTTTCATATCATTAAGATAGTCTGCAACAAACTCACTATCTAACTTTATGTTAATGAATCCAGGCATTACAGCTTCAATTGTATCAAACATTTCATTGTCTTTTAATGTTTCAACAACCTCATTTGCAATGGCAATTGGAGCTTTATGGTACATTTTTGCACCTGCCATAGCACCATTACACTGATACTGACAAAGGTCAGGACGATTAGAAACTACAACCTTTCCTAACTTCTTGTCATATTCGTTCTGTTCAAAAGCCTTTTCAAATTCTTCTGTTACTACTTCCAGTAATTTTTTCATTATATCTAACTCCTAGAAAATTTTCTTTTATAATTCTATGCCATTCATTTTAAGTAATTCACGCGCTGATTCTACTGAATCAACACCTGTCTTATTCTTTATTGGAGCAAATTCTTTTTCTCTTACGATTTCATATGCAAGACAGTTATCCATCATATGTACCATATCAAGTACCAATGTTTCAAACTTAAATCCGTTTTCTGTTTCCGGTTTTACTGTATTGCCATTTTCATCTACATGGGCAATTTTTTTCTTTACAATATGTATTGCAAGATTCTTTTCAAGATTTTTTTCCAAATCTTCAATATTGAATAAGTAGTTTAGGATTACGCCATACTTGTATGCATAATCTCCATTTTCCTTCTTCTGATATGCCATTTCTTTTGTTAATTCATAATATTCAACAATTGATGGTTTTCCATCTTCTAAGCAGAGTGCTCCAACTTTTTCTTCCGGAAATGCTTTTGAAACTACCTTTGCGGCTGAACGATATCCACCATCAAGCATTGCACCTACGAAACATGGATCTGCCATTCTCTGGCAAACATTATCTACTGCAAAAATATTAATATATTCAACTCCAGCTTTTTTTGCTTTTTCGCAAAGTCCTGATTTTACAAATGAGATAAACCAGCCACCATTTCCATTAGGTGATGTTGAAATTCTATCTTTTGCTTCTAAGAAAATTTTTCCATCAAAAGATGCTGCCGGTGCCATTTCCTGAATAAAGAAATCTACATAGTTCTTGTCATATCCAAAATAATTCATTTCTTCAAAGAATTTGATTGTATCATCATTATTCTTTTCACTTGTCATAATATACAATGGAACCCAGACACCTGTCTTATTTACAACATCCATAAGATTTCTTATTAACATTTCAAAGATATATACGTCTTTTGTAAGACCAATGTTATACATTCCCTTTGGCTTATCCGAACCAAGTCTTGTTCCCATACCACCTGCTAAAAGTAATGCTGCAACTTTTCCTTCTTTGATTGCTTCTGTTCCGATTGCTTCGTATTTTTCTCTGTTTTCTTCGATATCTGCAATACTTACTGCATCATCTGACGGTGTGATTACACCCTTTTGGACTTCCACATCATTATTCTCTAATAATTTTAACAAATCAAAGTCGATTCCATCTATCTGATTCAACAATGATTCCTGCTGTTTTTCATCAAGTTCATCGTAATATTTCAATAATTGTGTCTGTCCATACTTTTCTAATTTTGCTTTTGTTTCCTGTAAATTCATTATCTTTGCCTCCACTTTTGACTCGATTTTATAGGTCATATGACACTATCTTATAACTCTACTATTTAGAATAAGACATTTCTTAATTTAATGCAATATCAAACTTTATTACAATATACTTTACAATGATTTTTCAATATATCTTTTGAAATACAACGCAATCTTTCTTCTTTTTATCTTTCGACAATTTAGTGTGAACATTTACATTAAATCTACCAGCAGCTCTATGCAATTCTGATAGCGTCTGTCTGGATTTTTCTTTGTGCATTTTTTTACAATTTTATCTAGTTTATGACCTAGTCGTATCGTGTCTGTATTACTTATGCTTTTGTATTTTTTGTTTAATCGCAGGTTATAAATGGTGCTTCCTATGGCATAAATGTCTGCACGTATATCAGTATTGTACAGACCTAAACCATTTTTGTCTCCATACTGCTCCGGCGCTGCAAATCCTTTGCTGCCTAATGCTAACATATCAACATCTATATCATCTCTATATCGCTTTGCTATTCCAAAATCGATTAGTTTTATTTTATCGTCCTTCATAAGAATTATGTTTGACGGTTTTAAATCTCTATAAACTACAGATGGTGACAATGAATGTAAATAATATAGCCCGCTACACACTTGCGCTATTACCTGTTTTATTTTCTTTTTTGACAGTGTTCCTTTTATGTCCATATATTTTTTCAGGTCTTCACCCTCCACATATTCCATAACCAAAAAAAACATGCCTTTAATTTTTATTAAATCAAAAATTTTTGGAAGGACCGGATGATTGCAGTTCTTTAAAACTTCCAATTCTCTCTCCATTCCTTCCAATAATCTTTTTTTGTTAGCAGGATCAGATGTTATATACTTTTTTAGCGCATAGATAGTCCCACTTTGTATATCTTTTGCTTTATATACCACAGAATATCCACCTGCTCCAATTATTTCAAGTATATAATATCTGTCTCCAACTATTGTATTTAATATTTTGTCCATAACACACCTTTCCGATGTGTTTCTCTCCAAGTTTAAACTTTACATATTTTCTTATAGTATTTTTTATTAGTACTTATAAACTGTATTTTATACTGACTATTTTAAACTATAAGTTAATTATTTCATTTTTATTAACAACGACTTTTACAGTTTTGCTATATCTACCAATGTAAGATTATCTTTTGCATTGCTTTCTAAACTTGTAAGTA
>CAYWUE010000102.1:0-3657 GCA_964461415.1 uncultured Eubacterium sp. | reverse complement strand
TTTGAACCTCCTCAATAATATTATTTGGGGTGGATGCCCCTGCTGTAATACCTATAGACTCCAATGATTTCAATTCATGTATATTCAAATCTTTCACCGTTTGTATATAGAAAGTATTGTCGCACTCTTTAGAACAAATATCATATAGTTTCTGAGTGTTAGAACTGTTCTTTCCACCAATAACAATCATTCCATCTACATTAGACGAAATTTCTTGTGCTTCGACCTGTCGTACATGCGTAGCATTGCAAATCGTATTTACAACATTAATATAATAACCCTTTTTTTCTATAATTTCAACTAAATATTTAAATTTCTTGTGGTTAAATGTCGTTTGAGACACAATACAAACTTTAGTTTCTTCATCCAAACTCAGATTTTGGGCCTGATCTATATTATTTATAACTATAACCTGCCCTTTAACCCAGCCTTTTATACCTTCTACCTCAGGATGTTTGTCATTCCCAATGATAATAATAGTCTTACCTTCAGTACTTTCCTCCTGTACTATATCGTGGATTTTTTTTACAAAAGGACATGTAGCATCAACAATTTTTATTTTTTTATTTTCCATAATATCATATATTTCCTTAGCAACACCATGAGAACGGATGATAACAGTTCCGGCATTTATTTTTTTTAATTCCTCAATAGAATTAATAACCTTTATGCCTTTGTTAGCCAAATCCTCCACAACTTGTTCATTATGAATAATAGGTCCGTAGGTATATATTTTTCCCTGATTATGTTCAATTTCATTGTAAACACTGTCAACAGCCCTTTGTACACCAAAACAAAAACCGGCACTTCTTGCCACAGTCACTTCCATAGATTCCTCCACTTGCAAAAAAATCATTTAACCAATTTCTTTATTGTCTCAACAACTTGCTCAATTGTCATTTTTGAAGATTCAACTAGAACTGCATCTTTTGCCTGAACAAGTGGCGATACTTCTCTATGCATATCTCTATAATCTCTATCAACAATATCTTTTTCAATTTCGTCTATATTACATTCCTGTCCTTTTTCAACAAGTTCCTTATATCTTCTCATTGCTCTTGTTCTTGAACTAGCTGTTAAATAAATTTTCAAATCTGCATTAGGCAAAACTGCAGTACCAATATCTCGGCCGTCCATTACGACATTATTTTTCATTGCCAAGTCCTGCTGCATCTTAACAAGAATCTCTCTTACCGGACCATAAACTGCAATTGCTGATGTCATATTACCAATCACTTCTTGTCTGATTTCTGTACTTACATCTTCTCCATCTAAAAAAACCTTCTGTGTCCCATCCTCATATCCAAGTGATACTTCAACATTTTTACATTTTTCAATTACTCTTTCTTGTTCATCAGCTTTAATTTTGTCTCTATAGCATGCAAGCGCCATTGTTCTATACATTGCACCTGTATCAACATAAATAAATCCTAATTCTTTTGCTACAATTTTTGCTATCGTGCTTTTTCCTGCACCTGCAGGTCCATCAATTGCTATATTATACATAATCTCATCCTCCATTTATGCTTTATATAAAAGCGATTATACTTTTTATAGTCATATATTTTTATATGTCTTTTTTAACTTATTATATTAGTTGTTTGTACTTTGCTAATATATACTACTTCCTGCCAAATATCCTGTACTCCATGCAACCTGAAGATTATACCCTCCAGTCATTGCATCTATGTCTAGTACCTCTCCTACAAAATATATATTAGGTACAATTTTCGATTCCATCGTTTTAGGATTAATCTCTTTCACAGAAACTCCTCCCTTTGTAATTATTGCTTCATTGTATCCTCTCGCCCCCATAATATGAACCGGAAGATTTTTTATCAATTTTACAAATTTTTCTCTTTCTTCTTTTGTAATTTCATTTACTTTTTTGTAAGGATTAATTCTTGATAATTCGATTATTACCGGCAACATTTTTTTTGGCAACAATTTTTCTATCGCATTATTAAAGTTTTTATTTATTCTTTCACTAAAATCCTTTAATATCCTTTTGTCAAGCATTTCCTCGTCTAATGCTGGTTTTAAATCAATATATCCAACATAACTATGTTGTTTTAAGGTGTCGCTTAAATATGCACTTGCAGATAAAACTAGTGGGCCACTAATACCAAAATGCGTGAATAACATTTCTCCCATCTCACTATAATGTACTTTTTCATTTTCATCTTTTATCGTAAGTTTTACATTTTTTAGCGATAATCCCTGCAAACTTTTACAGTATTCTTCTTTTATATTAAACGGAACAAGAGATGGAAATGTATCCTCTATCTTATGTCCCATATTTTTTGCAAATTTATATCCGTCTCCTGTAGAGCCTGTCACCGGATAAGATAATCCGCCTGTTGCTATTATGCATTTGTCTCCACAAAAGATATTTTCATCTGATGTTTTTACCTTAACTTCATCTGCCGATGTTATAATATCAACAACTTCTTTGTTCAGATAAACATTAACACCTATATCTCTCATAAGCTTCTCAAGAGCCCATATTACATCAGATGATTTATCACTTTCTGGAAAAACTCTGTTTCCTCTTTCAATCTTGGTTTTTACCCCAGTGCTTTCTATCATTGTACAAATATCTTCATAAGAAAAATTATTATACGCACTGTACAAAAACTTAGAATTTCTCAATATATTAGTAAAATGATTCTGAATGTCCGAGGCGTTTGTAATATTACATCTACCTTTTCCTGTGATAAAAATCTTCTTTCCTATTTTGTCATTTTTTTCTAATAATTCTACTGTATTTCCATTGTAAGCAGCACCAATTGCAGCCATCATACCTGCGGCTCCACCGCCTATTATTAATACTTTACTCATATATCTCCATTTGCTGATAATACTAAAACTATATTTACATCGTTCAATTCTTTAATGAATCTCTTTTTATGTTTAGATTTGAAAATATTTAGCTATTATTTAATATGTCAATTCTTTCTTTTTACAAAAAGGGGCAGTAAGATCTGCCCCTTTTATTTGCTTAAAATCTCATTTTTCGCTGCCTTTAACCGGTAACACAAATAGTAATAATTTTTTTACATTATCTTTATTCAAGCACCTTTGACTGGTGGCACAAATAATAATGATTTTTTACACTACCTCTAATTTAAGATTTTATATTATAGTTACATAACAAGTAAATTATACCGGATATGCTCCATTTTCCTTGTCAGCAATTGAAGGATCAACCTTTGTCTGCTGTGCTTCTCTATATTCAAAATATTCTTTTGCAACCTGCGGGAATAATGCATAAGACAAAACATCTTCATCCTGCTGTTTCCACTGTGCACATTCTTTTTCGAATTTTTCAAGAGAAGGTTCAAGTAAATCTGCCGGTCTGCATGTAATAGGTGTTTCATCACCTACTGCCTTCTTCTGAACTTCTTCATCGAAAGGCTTTACAGTCTGACCATACTTACCTAAAAGTAAGTCTTTAGCCTGCTGATTAACCATTTTGTATCTTTCGCCCATAACTACGTTTAATACAGCCTGTGTACCAACAATCTGGCTTGAAGGAGTAACAAGTGGTGGTTCCCCAAAGTCCTTACGAACACGTGGAACCTCTTCTAGCACTTCTTCTAACTTGTCTTCTGCTCCCATTTCTTTCAACTGTGAAACAAGATTTGATAACATTCC
>CAYWUE010000101.1:0-3665 GCA_964461415.1 uncultured Eubacterium sp. | reverse complement strand
ATTCAAGTCCATTCGATGTAAATACAGCGTCTGCATATGTTCCGTCCACAGGCACACCATCAATTGTTTGCACAAATGATACCACATAAAAATCAGCGGGAGTTCCGTATTCATCTGCAGCAGGCGGATTATCGTCTAATTCCGCAATATTTTTTATATGTGCTTCAACGTCTTTTGAAAATCGTTCTGACGAAACAGCGTTAATCTTAATTTGAATATCTATTCCTAGAAGTTCGCTTACGATTGACTCTAACTTATCGGATATATCCTTTCGAGAGAAAAAATCAAATTCAGTTTTTTCATCGGAAAATTGTGAATCATATTCTACCGAAAAATATTTTTCGCCTTGGAAAGTGTTGTATTGAACGCTTAAGTCCCCGTTGCGTTCCATAATTACACCGCTTTCATCGCCAATAAAATATTCTTCTCTGAAGCCGTTCGGAATACTTATTTCCTCGCATTTAGGTTCTGCTGAAAAAAGACTTAAAAAACTATCTTTCGAGATTTTTGCTTCGTTATAACTATAAATGCTGACATTATCCCGCTCTTGCTGAGTATGGGTATATTTGAATTTTACATTTTCCGAATCACGTATCAAACTTTCATTTGAAACAGTATTTGAATCTGTTAAAGAGTTATCATCGTGATTTGAGTCGCTTGGTGAATTGCTACTGCAGCCCGTAAGCAGTACGCATAAAAGAACCAGTATTGACAGCTTTCTTTTCATTATAATATTTCCTTCCTATATATTACAGAAATATACTGACTATATATTACAATATTCATTTTCTTTTGTCAATGGGTTTGTGAATTATCGTTATATCTTGTGAAGTTTTGCTTCAAAATTCGTTAAGTTATAAAGAAAGAACAAATATCTCGGCTGATTATAAAATCAGCCGAGATATCCATTTTCGATTTATTCTCATTTTTTACACCTTGTGCATTTCCACACGGCTTACGAATGTTAAATCCTCCTCAAAGAAATCAAATGTTCCATTGTATTTTTCTGCAATATATTTTATAGTTTTTACGCCAAAGCCATGTTCCAAAGAATTCTGCTTTGTGCTTTTTAGATCGGGATTATCAGTTAAGACAGAACTTTTTATGCTATTTTTTATGATAACAATTAGCTTGTTCCTAACAGATGAAATTGTGACTTCAATAAGACGGGAGTCATAATCGCATATTTTGGCCGCAGTGATTGCGTTATCAAGAAGATTTCCGATGAGATTACATAAATCAATATCTTCAATCCCAGAAATATTTTTGTCAATACTACAAAATATGTCTATCCCTTCTGCTTTTGCAAAAGAAAGTTTGGAATTCAAAATTGCATTTATAAATTCGTTATCAACATTTATTACGGTTTCGATATGCGACAGGTTTTCTGTGTATGTTTTGACAAGAGTCTCTGCCAATTCTAGTTTTCTGTCTTTTATAAGTGAAAGCAATGTTACGGAATACTGCTTCATATCGTGTCGCAGTCTGCGTGTTTGCTCATACTGCTCCTTGATTGTTTTGGCATAATTTTGGTTGTACTCGCTGCGTTTCTTGTCAATAATCAACTGCTCTTCTCTTGCGTGCGTTTCGTTTAAGTTTACCATTATAGAAAGACAAATGATATTAATAAAAATGATGCCAATTTCTGACGCCATGAGCAATTTAATATGTTCGTTTGTAACAAAGCCACTAAGAATAATTGAGTGAAGTGCCAAAAAAGCAAAAAAAGAAATACCTAAAACAGATAAAATCAATATCCATTCTTTGGGCTTTACAGAATCTTTTTTTGTTCGAGTGAACTGTGAGCAGATTGTTAAAGCATACATCAAAAAAGCTACGCCGATTACAATAAAAGCAAATCTTTCAAATGAATGCTCGACATATTTTTTCATAGGGTCGTTTTTATATATCGCCAATAGTATATTCCCCGCCAGCGATGCAGTGCTGACAAGGCAAACAAGCGTCAATATCGAAATAAAAAGTTTTTTTAGCAAAGTACCTCGAAGAAATATTAACGAAAACACAAATAAAAAAACCGCATAACACAATCCCAATACACCTTCATATACAGTGAGCCGATTTAGCGTGGTGACAATTGCTGCAAAAGCTACTGTTCCGATTAAATACACGCTTTTCGTTTTAAGTATTCTGCATTTTCCGTCAAATGACTTAATCACAAAATTGGTGCATAAAAAGGCTTCAAAAATATTTACTGTCAGTTCAAAAAAAATCCAGAGAACGTTTTGCACATTATCACCGCCTAGCTGAAGTTTCTCGTATATCTTATATACGCTTTTTCAAAATCTTTTTTGTATCCTCTGCTTATTCTGATATAATTTCCGTTGTCAAGATGAATTTCCATGTTGGGATAATCTATTGTGTCAATATGACTCATATTGACAATAAATCGATTATGCGTTCGTGTAAAGACATATGAGTTAAGTGATTTGGAAACATCATCTAGCTTACTGCGAATTACTTGTGTTGTGCCGTCTATCATATGATATTCCACATTGTTGACATTGCTTTTTATGAAAAGAATTTCGTCAGGTGAAACGTATTTTTTATTCTCGTAAGAGCCGGATATCAAAACTTTTTCGGTTGAAGCCATATGTATTGACAATTTGCCGATAACATACTTTAGCTTTTCTTCGGTAATCTTTAATTTACATTTCGGAATGAAATAAAATGGCTGAAAATCAAAGCTGTCATATACTAAACTACTATTCGTAGTAATAAAAATGATATAAGTATTTTTAGAAACTCTTCTAACTTGCTTTGCAATTTCAAAACCATTTAATTCTGGCATAATAATATCTAAAAAGACAACATCAAAAAGATATTTTAGATGACTTTCAAGAAAGCTAATACCTGATTGAAAACAACAAATTTCGTGTTCTATTCCCATTTCGGCAAGAAAATCCCCAATTTTGCTTTGTAGAAAATCAAGCATAGGTTGATTGTCGTCACATATAGCAATATACATCATGATGTATATTCTCCCTTCACTTTCGTGAACTTGTTATTCACAAAAGAAACAAAATGTACTGCAAAATCACATAAATAATATACTTGTGTGCATTTTAATCCAAAAAAATTATATAATAAGTACCATACTATAATAGTAGGGGGACGTAATGAAATTTCCAGAAATTCTTAGAATGCTTCGCGAAAAACATGGATACTCACAGAAGCAATTAGCTGATGTTCTGCATGTATCAAAGAATTCAGTATCGCATTATGAATTGGGGGGGATGTATGCCTAGTATAGATGTACTTGAAAATATAGCAGATATTTTTGATGTTTCTATAGATTATCTGTTAGGAAGAAGTAACGCAAATCTATCGAAACGATTATTGGAAAAGCCAATTGATAAAAATATTACGGCGGGAAATATGTTGGATTCAATATTGAGATTGGATAAGGAACATAGAAATGACTTGCTGAAACTTTTTCGTTATATTGAAAAAGACAATAACTCCAACAGGTAATCTCGCTTGTTGACTGTACTATATAAATACAAGTCGTGGTACAGTGGACACTATGCGTTTATTATACCACTTAGTTTTGGAAAAGTCAAGCCTAGCTATTATAGACTACATGATTAATTATGTAGTGCTACAATAGATATTGGACAAAAAGCAGAAAAAGTATTGAGAGATAG
>CAYWUE010000100.1:0-3732 GCA_964461415.1 uncultured Eubacterium sp. | reverse complement strand
AGGTGTAGGTCAGTATCAGCATGATATGAACCAGAAAAAATTAAGTGAGGCATTGTCTAATGTTGTAGAAGATTGCGTAAATAATGTAGGTGTAGATTTGAATACTGCATCAGCACCGTTACTTGAATATGTATCAGGTATAAGTAAGACTATTGCAAAAAATATTGTAGAATATAGAGAAGAACATGGTCAGTTTGTAAGCAGAAAGGATTTGCTATCTGTTTCAAAATTAGGACCAAAAGCTTTCGAACAGTGTGCCGGATTTATGAGGATAAGAAATGGTAAGGAGCCTCTTGATTATACTAGTGTTCATCCTGAAAGTTATGATGCTGCTAAAAAGTTATTAAGTAAGTATGGTTTTTCAACAGAGGATATTTTGGATGGAAATATTAAAATATCTACAAAAGTAGAAAATGTAGATGCTGTGGCTGATGAAATAGGAACAGATCCTATAACTCTTAGAGATATGTTAAAAGAATTAGAAAAACCGGGAAGAGATCCGCGTGAGGAAATGCCAAAGCCGGTTTTAAAAAGTGATGTTCTTGATTTTGATGATTTGAAAGAAGGAATGGAACTTAAAGGAACAGTAAGAAATGTAATTGATTTTGGAGCATTTGTCGATATAGGTGTTCATCAGGATGGATTAGTTCACATATCAGAAATGAGTGATAAATTTATCAAGCATCCTTTAGATGTTGTTGCTGTTGGAGATATTGTAAATGTACGTGTTTTAAGCGTAGATAAGGAAAGAAAACGTATACAATTGTCTATGAAATTATAAAAAAGATTATTGTAAGATTCGTAAGAATTAAAAAACAACGGAGAAATAAAAATGAAATTTGGATTTATGAAAAAATTAAATTCTATGTTTAAGAAAAAGAAAAACATATTGGGTGATGAGAAAAAAACACAAACTCCAAATGCAGAATTAAATAACAACAGAAAAGAAAAATGGGATAGAACTAAATGGAGTATTTCTGTTATTCTTCTTGTTGCAGGCATTGTTTTTATAAGTGCTAATACAGGTTTAGCGTATAGTACGATAAGAACCAGCCATAAAAAATATGAAGATGCAAAAGTACATTATTTAGAATCAGATAGTGAATGCAGGCAGTCATTTCATGGTATGACCGGAAGTCTTAAAGACTTGTCTATTTATATGGATAATCAGGGACGAGAGAATTCGGAGGGGTATATTGAACTTACTATTTTGGATAAAAATGGTACGGAGATTGCAAAGACTACTAAGCAACTTAAAAATATACAGACAAGAAAATATGCTCATTTTGCATTTGAAAATCCTGCTGAATTAAAGGCAGAAGAAGAATATACAGCAGTTATAAAATGTGTTAATGCATATAATCCGCAAAAGTTTGGTGTTTATACAACAGATGATAAAAATAAATATTTAGATAATGGCAGTGTTAAGGGAGTAGAACTTTCAGACAATGAAAATATTCCTATATCCTTAAAGGTTGAATTTTTTAATAAAGGTGCATTAAAATTAATGTTTGGAATGTTAATACTATCATTGATTTTTGTGTTAATTCCATTTGGCTTTATTGAAAATAAATTAAATATAGTTCTGGATAGAGAATTTAAGATGACAATAGATTTAGAAAAAGTTCTATCGAGAATTTTATTCTGGGTTTCACCTATTGTTGCGTATTTTATGGTTGAGAGTTTGTCGGAATATACTGTAGGGAAAATAATGGATTCATTATTTTCTGTCAGAGGACTGATTAATATAGTTATTTATTATATTGTATTATTGGTATTTTATTTGATAACGAATAGAACACAGTATGCAACTATTTTAATGTGCATAGTAATGTTTGTGCTAGGCCTTACAAATTATTTCGTATTTAGTTTTAGAGGAATTCCGGTATTAGCGGCAGATATTATGTCAGTGGGAACAGCTCTAAACGTGGCGGGCAGTTTTGAGTACAACATTGATATATATGTTCTGTGGGCAGTAAGCTTTATTGTTGCTTTTTCAGGTGCAATGTTTAGTCTAAAAAGTTATAAGGGGCTTAAAGGAAAAAAACGTTTAGCAGCGGCTATATGTGTGATTGCAATTGTTATAGGTGGATATAATTTCTATATTAATTCTACGCTTGTAGTCAAGGCAGGTATTGAGGATAGTCAGTGGAAACCTCAGTTGACTTATGCGAAAAACGGTACGGTTTTATCATTTGTTACATCATGGAAGTATATCAAAAATGAAAAACCTGATGGATATTCCGTCAGCAATGTAGAAAAAATTACTCAGGATTTTAAATCAGATGACACAAGCAAGGATTCGGCAAAGAACAAGAAGATGCCTAATGTTATTGCTATCATGAATGAATCATTGGCAGATTTGAATTATGATGGTGATTTTGATACTTCAGAAGATTATTTGCCATTTATTCATAGTCTTACGGAAAATACAATAAAAGGAAAATTATATGTTTCCATTGAAGGTGCTAATACAGCTAATTCAGAATTTGAATTTTTGACAGGAAATACGCTGGCTTTTTTTGCTCCAAGAGCAGTGCCATATAACAACTATGTTAAGGGTGTTGTACCATCTCTTACAAGAACATTAGCAGCGCAAGGATATGTGGGTAATAATTCATATCATCCATACAAGCGTAGTGGTTGGAATAGAGAAAACGTTTATTACAGCTTAGGATTTAATTATTTTTATTCTGAAGAATATTATCAGAATGTGGAATATATTAGAAACTTTATTTCCGATAAGACAGATATGGAACAAATCATAAAAGATTATGAGACTGCAAAAAAACAGTCATCTGATCCTTTTTATCTTTTTAATGTCACAGTACAAAGTCATGGTGGATATGTTGGTAACAGAGGTTTTGTAGATGCTGATATTGAAGTGTTAAATGAAAACCTTAAGAGTGACGAAGTAGAGCAGTATGTTACATTGGCAAAAAAATCTGATGAAGCATTTGAGATGCTTATAAAATATTTTGAAAAGGTGGATGAGCCTACGGTAATTGTGATGTTTGGTGACCACCAGCCACCTTTAAGTACAGAATTTTATAGCACGTTATTTGGGAAAAAAGTAGAAAACTTTAAAGCAGAAGATACTGCAAAATGGTATTCAACACCTTATGTGATTTGGGCTAATTATGATATAGAAGAAAAAGAGGATGAAAATATGAGTGCAAACTATTTGTCATCATATATGCTTAATCTTATAGGTGCTGATTTGACAGGATATAACAAATATCTTCTCAACCTTCAAAAGAAGGTTCCTGTGTTAACTGGTTTGTTCTATCAGGGTGATGATGGCGTATTCCATAATATAGATGAAAAATCTGATTATACAAAATATATTGAAGATTATTCAAAGGTTCAGTACAATGGACTTTTCGATAAAAAGAACAGACTTACAGATTTCTTCTTTTTAAAAGGAGGAGATTATCAGGTGGAGATTAACGAATAGTAATTTTTTGTAGAAAAGATATTTGTAAAAGCAGATTTTACTTTACAAGAGATTCTATCTTGTAAAAAAAAAAGAGTGGAATTTGTTGTTACAAATGAGAAAATTTATAAAAATACGTAAAAAATATAAAAAAAGCTATTGACACAAAAAGTCATAAATGCTATCATAATTAACGATGTGAAAAAAGAAAGCAGAGTATCCACTCTCACCCAGACACTTTTAAGTGATTCCAGGTTTATATTTTTAACGATATTTGATTGTTTAGAAGTATTAGA
>CAYWUE010000099.1:0-3760 GCA_964461415.1 uncultured Eubacterium sp. | reverse complement strand
CTTATGTGTCAACTCACCAAGCGGATTGTTCTGATCCATGAACTGTGACAACTGAGAACTTCCAAAGAATTCCTTAACTGCCGCAGTTACAGGTTTTATATTAATCAATGTCTGTGGAGAAACTCCTTCAAGATCCTGAGTTGTCATACGTTCACGAACAACTCTTTCCATTCTTGAAAGACCAATTCTGTACTGATTCTGAAGTAATTCACCAACTGCTCGAATACGTCTGTTTCCTAAGTGGTCAATATCGTCTTCTGAACCAATTCCATATTCAATATTCATACAATAGTTAATTGTAGCAAAAATATCTTCCTTAGTAATATGCTTAGGAATCAATTCATGTACACTTCTCTTAATTGCATCTTTTAATTCTTCTTCTGTTTCATTATTAGCAAGAATTTCTGCAAGAACAGGATAATAAACTTCTTCATTTATTCCTAATTCCTTACAATCAAAATCAACATATGCATTAATATCTACTGCAAGGTTAGAAAGAACTTTTTCATTCTTAACATCTGTCTGAATCATAACTGATGGAACAGCTGCATTCTGAATCTTAACAGCAAGTTCTTCTGAAACAACAGTTCCGGCTCCAGCCAAAACTTCACCAGTTGTCATATCAATAACATTTTCAGCTAATGTTAATCCTTTTATTCTATTCTTATATGCTAATTTTTTATTGTATTTGTAACGTCCAACTCTAGCAAGGTCATATCTTCTTGCGTCAAAGAACATTCCTGCAACAATAGATTCAGCACTATCAACGCTGAGTGGTTCACCCGGACGAATCTTCTTATAAAGTTCTAAAAGACCTTCTTCGTAGCTTGTGCTTGGATCTTTTTCAAATGTTGCTGTAAGTTTTTCTTCTTCACCAAACAATTCAACGATTTCAGCATTAGTACCAACTCCCAAAGCTCTGATAAGAACCGTAACAGGAATTTTTCTTGTTCTGTCTACACGAACATAGAAAATATCATTTGAATCTGTTTCATATTCAAGCCAAGCTCCACGGTTAGGAATAACCTGTGATGTATATAATTCCTTACCTACCTTATCATGACCGATAACATAGTAAATACCCGGTGAACGTACCAACTGACTTACGATAACACGCTCTGCTCCATTGATAACAAATGTACCTGTTGCAGTCATAAGTGGTAAATCACCCATGAAAATATCATGTTCTGTAAATTCACCTGTCTCCTTATTGTGAAGTCTTACCTTAACCTTTAATGGTGCAGAATAAGTTGCATCTCTTTCCTTGCACTCCTCAATTGTGTACTTCTTTTCGTCTTCACATAACTTAAAGTCTACAAACTCAAGGCTTAAATTCTGCGCGTAATCTTCAATCGGAGATATATCTTCCAATACTTCCTTAAGACCTGTAGTTAGAAACCACTCGTATGAATCTCTCTGAACTTCAATAAGATTAGGCATTCCAAGAACTTCTTTTTGTCTTGAATAACTCATTCGTATGCCTTTTCCTGATTTCACAGGGCGAATTCTGTTTTTCTCCATTGACATTTCACTCCTTGTCTTTATTTTATAAGTTTTTTAATGTGTTTTACTTAACAAATTTAAGAAAACTACCATTTTTGCATTGTTTCTCACTGTCAAAAGGGCGCAATCCACCCACTTAAAACAGCATAGCAGATTTTACTATACCATATTCTGTAAATACGGTCAAGAGTTCCTAGAAAATAAAAATTATTTCTTTAAAATAAAAATTATTTTTTGACACAAGAAGGAATATTTTTTGTTTTGTTTTATTTTTTCTTTCTTTTCTTTGTTTGCTATTTTTTGATTTTTCTTTCATTTTTCAATTTAAATTCTTATTTTCCATTGTTCTCCTTTTTTATTTTCATAGTCTTGCACTTTCTTCTTTACATTATTGCATCCGCTATATATTCTGCCATTTTTCTATATCCTTCTTCGCAAAAATGCAGGCCATCATTAGGCTGATATATATGTTCCGTCTCTTCTGTAAAATATGGACACTTTGCCATATCAATTAGTTTTACATCATTTTCTTTAGCATATTTTCTGACAAAATCCACTGCTTTTGCTACCCAACCCGCATATCCACAATTTGAATAGTTTGGATTTTGTGTAACATGTGGCGGAGTACATACATAGATTTCAGCTTTAGGCGCATCCGACCTTATTTTTTTTATAATTGTTCTATAGTCCTCGTTGCCTTTAACTTCCTTATCACCATCTAAGCCGCCATTAGTTCCTAACATCACAATCACCTTATCTGAACCAGTTACCTTAACATAGCCTTCTTCATAATAACCTCTCATATCTGTAGCCTGAAATCCACATTTTCCAAAATTGCGCACTTCTGCATCTGTTATTGCAGCCAAAAAAAACGGATAATTTTCTTTATGTACATTCGCTATTCCACTCTTTCCCGCTACTCCATAATCTCCTTCTGTCAAACTGTCTCCAATACATGAAATAATCATAAAAGCCTCCATTCCGACATCTTAAACTGACGTCACATATAGTAATTTAAAAATCATTTTTCGCACTAATAGCTATTCCGTCACTAACGTTTGTGGCATAAATATTAATAAAAAATTATTTTTTACCATCTTTTAAAGTTTTTTCTAACTCAAAATGCTCTAGAGATTTTACCCTCTAGAGCATTTTTATGTCAATGCATTTCTTTATTTATTTTCATTTCTCTTTTTCAAATAAACAAATGAAACTCCCACTCCGGCAATTAACAATATAATTATAACTATAACTACATATGTTCCAATTCCTGATGTAGAATCGTTAATACTTTCTACTTTTTCTTCTGATACTTTATTTTCTGTATCACTTGCGCTTTCTGTATCAGTTGTATTTTCATTCTTAACTGATTCTTCTTCTAGTGTTTCTTCATATGCATCTTTTGTTTTTTCATTTTCTTCTACGATTTCGATTAATTTTTCTAATTTCGCTTTCAGCTCAGAGTTTAAAATACTCTTCTCGTAGTCTGTAAGATTATCATATGCTGCTTTTACTCTTGCAACTGCTGTTGCATCGCTTTCAGATTCAATGTTATCACCTAACGATGTTATCATTTCTTCAACATTTTCAACTCTTTCAATAACATCAAGTGCATCTTCAATATTTTTTATCTGAGCTTTGATTTCTTCAATCTCTTCTTTGGTATAATTTTTATTATTTTTATCCAATGCATCTTCAAGGTCTTTTTTTGCAGCTTCTAAATCTTCCTTATCTGCTGTTGTTACATTGTCAGAAGTTATATCTTCTACTTTCTTTGTATTCTCTGTATCAACAACCTTTGCTACCTCAGAAATTTTTTCTAAAAGTTTGTTAATAACTTTCTTACATTCATTCATTTTAGTTATTTCATCATTAGATAAATTTCCACTGTTTATAAGCTCTTCTACTTCCTTTAACAACTGCTTAAGTTCTGGCTTGTCTTTTGAATTTACCTTAGATATATCATACTTATTAACCCTTTTATTGATACTATCCATTTTTTCCTTAGTAGCCTTAATTACATTTGTTAATTCTACAGTTTTTGCAGTAATATTTTCAAGCAATGTTTTTTCTTCGTCTGTTGCATACTTAGTATCTACAGCCTTAACTGCATTAGCAACATCATTAATAGTATTCTGATGTTCTGAATTAACATTACCTGTTGTAAGTTCATCAATAGGTTCTGACAGATGCGATATAGCTTTCATGGTAACTGTAATACTATATTCATTTCCTGCCTTATCTTTTGCATTAATGA
>CAYWUE010000098.1:0-3767 GCA_964461415.1 uncultured Eubacterium sp. | reverse complement strand
GGGCGGTTATAAAATTGTTGTATTGCAGGATATAGTGGGGAGTTTTGATGCTGATAGGTTACAAGAGGGAGTAGAAACCATTGTACCTATCATAAAAAGATATAATCCAGAATCAAGAATCATTCTTTATGAACCTTGGCCTACAAAAGGTACAATTTTAGGTGGTTCAGGACTGCTTCCATATTTCACTAATAGTTACATAAAAACAGCAAAATCAATAGGTGGTGTATTGGCACCGGCAGGCGAGGTGTTTTATGATATCTATGTAAATCATGGTTATGATTATTATTGTAGCGATGGAAAGCATCCACAACCATTAGGAACTTTTATTTCAGCTGCAAGTATTTATTATGCTATGTATCCGGAAGATACTTATTCAGATTTTACAATTGAAGAACAGAGTTATATAGACGATTTAATTAATAACAATGTAGCTTATACATCAGAAGGAGTTAAGGATACGTATAGTCTTGATGTCATAAATTTAATAATGTCGTTAGGATATAAATATTCTCATAATGTTATTTCGGCAGTTATTGGGACAGACAAATATGTGTCAGTAGGTGGCGAATATATTGATCCAGATGAAGGTATGAATCCTGATGGTCTTAGCAGTATCACCGGAATAACCATAGATACGCATGAGTTCATAAATAATAAAAATATAGCGTTAGACTGTGAAGTTTATGCATCTGATGAAAAACAGAGCGCTGCTAATGCTACAGACGGAGATTTAGGAACCAGATGGGAAACAGAATATTCTGACCCGCAATGGTTATATATTGATTTAGGGGCAACAAAGAAAATTAATAAGGTAGGTTTTGTCTGGGAAGGAGCATATGCTTCAAAATATTATATACAAGTATCAGATGATGCTAAAAATTGGAAAACGGTAGCTTTAGTTAAAGCAGGTTCGGCATCAACTGTACAAATAGATTTAGAAAAAACTTATACAACTAGGTATGTGCGTATGTATGGCATTAAACGTGGTACCGGATATGGATATTCTTTTTATGAAATAGGCGTTTGGTATGATTCTGAAAAAGACAACAATACGACAACAAAAATAGAATTAGATAGAGAAGAAATTACCACAGGTGAACAGAAAACAACAGTAGATAATATTGAAACAACTAAATCTGAAATATCTACAAGTAAAGAGAAAACATCCGATGTAGTTGAATCATACAAGGATGATGTCTTAACAACAAAAATAAAGCGTGAGAAAAAAGTAAATCTTCCAAAAGTAAAAATAAAAAAGATTAATAAAACCAATAAGTCTAAAAAGATAAAACTTTCTGTAAAAAAAATAAAACAAGCAGACGGTTATCAAATTGTTTTGTATAAAAAAATGAAAAAAGTTAAAAAAATCATTTTTAAGAAAAACATAAAGAAAAATAATGTTACAATAAAATCTAATAAATTTAAAAATAGAAAGAATTTGTATGTTAAGGTAAGAGCATATACATATGATGAAAAATTAAATAAAGTATATGGAAAATGGTCTAATATGAAAAAAGTTAGAATCAGATAGGAAAAATTTTGGCGATTGCAAAATCTCATTTCAAAAGAATTGATTTTTCTCCTGTTTTTGAATACAACAATATCAAATTATGATTTAGTAAATCACGATTTGATATTATTGGAAAATAAAAATAAATTTCTTGTAGTTATTGTGTTGAATTGCGTCGAGTTTTTTGGTATAATTCTATCAATTTGAGCAAAAATATTTTATACTATTACTCATCTAATTAAATAAAGAAAGGAACACACATTTATGAAAGCATTTCTAATCTTAGAAGATGGTACAGTCTTTACAGGAAAATCTATTGGTTCAACAAGAGAAGTAATCAGCGAAATCGTATTTAATACGTCTATGATGGGATATTTGGAGATACTTACTGATCCTTCATATGCAGGACAGGGAGTATGCATGACATATCCTCTGATTGGAAATTATGGTATTTGTTATGAGGATATGGAATCTGACAGACCATGGGCGGAAGCATTTATCGTTCATGAGCTTAGCAGAATGCCAAGTAATTTCAGAAGCGAGGATACAATTCAGAATTTCTTAGAAAAATATGATATTCCGGGTATTGAGGGGATTGATACAAGAGCCCTTACAAAGATTCTTAGAAATAAGGGTACAATGAACGGAATGATTACAACTAATGAAAATTATAATCTTGATGAGGTACTTCCAAAAATCAAAGAATATAAGGTTGAAGGTGTTGTAGAAAAAGTTACATGCAAGGAGAAAAAAGTTTTTCCTGGAGAGGGATATGATATTGCATTAATTGACTTAGGTGCAAAGAATAATATTGCACAGTCTCTTAATAGAAGAGGATGCAATGTTACAGTATATCCGGCAACTACTTCAGCAGAAGAAGTTATAGCGGCTAAACCGGACGGAATTATGTTATCAAACGGACCGGGAGATCCTAAAGAATGTGTTTACCAAATAGAGCAGATTAGAAAAGTATATGATTCAGATATTCCTGTTTTTGCTATTTGCCTAGGACATCAGCTTATGGCACTTGCTACAGGAGCAGATACAAAGAAAATGAAATATGGACATAGAGGTGGAAATCATCCTGTTAAAGATATAAAAACAGGACGTGTTTATATTTCTTCACAGAACCATGGATATATGGTTGATGCAGACTCTGTTAATCCGGAAGTTGCAGAAATAGCATTCATAAATGTTAACGATAAAACTTTAGAAGGTTTAAAATACATAAACAAACCAGTTTTTACTGTGCAGTTCCATCCGGAAGCATGCCCTGGACCGGGAGATTCTGATAGACTGTTTAACGAATTTGTAAAAATTATGGGAGGTGAAAAATAATGCCTAGAGATTTAAGTATTAAAAAAGTTTTAGTTATTGGTTCAGGTCCAATTGTTATTGGACAGGCGGCAGAATTTGATTACGCAGGTACACAGGCTTGTCGTTCTTTAAAAGAAGAAGGAATAGAAGTTGTACTTGTAAACTCTAATCCTGCTACAATTATGACAGATAAGGACATTGCAGACAAGGTATATATTGAACCTCTTACAATTCCTGTATTGAAGAAGATTATCGAAAAAGAAAGACCGGACAGTATTTTGCCAACTCTTGGTGGCCAGGCTGGACTTAACCTTGGTATGGAAATAGCTGAGTCAGGATTCCTTGAAGAATTTAATTGTCGTCTGATAGGAACTACTCCGGAGACAATAAAGAAAGCTGAAGACCGTTTGGCTTTCAAAGAGGCAATGGAAAGAATCAATCAGCCATGTGCTCCTTCCTTAGTAGTAGAAAATGTAGAAGATGGTGTAGAATTTTCAAATAAAATAGGATATCCGGTTGTACTTCGTCCGGCTTATACATTAGGCGGAAGCGGCGGTGGTATTGCAAACAACCAGACAGAGTTAGTGGAAATTCTTGAAAACGGTTTGAGACTTAGCCGAGTAGGTCAGGTTCTCGTGGAAAGATGTATTTCAGGATGGAAAGAAATCGAATATGAAGTCATTCGCGACAGCCGCGGCAATGCCATCGCGGTGTGCAACATGGAAAATGTGGACCCGGTCGGCGTACATACCGGAGACAGTATCGTGGTTGCGCCGGCGCAGACATTGGGCGCAAAAGAATGCACCATGCTTCGCAACTCGGCGTTGAACATCATCACGGCGCTCGGCATCGAAGGCGGCTGTAACGTGCAGTTCGCATTGCATCCCGACACCATGGAATATGCATTGATTGAAGTCAACCCGCGTCTGTCGCGGTC
>CAYWUE010000097.1:0-3919 GCA_964461415.1 uncultured Eubacterium sp. | reverse complement strand
TACATCTTACGGGGAGATTTTATTTTTTTCAAATTTCATTCTCTATAGGAATGCTGCGACATATAATGAATAATATAAAAATACACGTAAGATACTTAAATATAAGTAAAATGTTTGAATAAAAACACAAGTAAAATGCTTGAATAATTAGTAATTACGTACATTTATATAATATATAAAATTTTAAAATGCTAAGAAAAGAATATCTTAAATTTAAAAAAAAGTATATAATCAATACAAGCAAGATAAATGAACTGTGTACAAGCAAAAGCAATGACCTGATAATTTTGTTATCCAGGTGCAAATATATCTATAGCGTAATACATAATAATATACATTTGTGGGAGTAAGAATGGACAAAAAATTATATTATGAATTAAAAAAAATTACAGATGAAGAAAAAGAAATATTGGCAGGCAGAGATGAAATTGATCGTGAGCGTTACATGAAAAAAGCTGATATTATTAATTCTGAAAAAATGCTAGAATCAGGAAAACTTATTACAATACGTCCTCATACCAGATTTGTACATTTTCCGGTACATACTCATGATTATATAGAGGTTATTTATATGTGTTCAGGAAAAACAACTCATATAATTAATGAAAACAAAGTGGTACTTAATAGGGGGGAATTACTATTTTTGAGTATGAATGCAACTCAGGAAATTTTGCCTGCGTCAGAAGATGATGTAGCAGTTAATTTTATTATACGTCCTGAATTTTTTAATGAACCTTTAAGCATGATAGGAGCAGAGGATAGTCCGGTTAAGGATTTTTTGGTGGAATCTCTGACTGGAAAAGAAGGAAATATTGGCTATCTGCATTTTAAGGTTTCAGATATTTTACCTATACAAAATTTGGTGGAAAACCTTATTTGGACCATAAAAAACGATTCTCTTAATAAAAGAAGTATTAATCAGGTTACAATGGGACTTCTTTTTATACAGCTGATTAACTATACGGATAAGGTTATGGTAGGCGATGATAGTAAAGAGAGAAAAATCATGTTGGATGTTTTAAGATATGTAGAAGAACATTACAAATCAGGCGAACTTAAGGATTTAGCAGAAGAACTGAATTACAATATGTATTGGTTAAGTCGAAAGATTAAACAACTTACAGGAAAAAATTACACAGAATTGGTGCAAAATAAGAGAATCAGCCAGGCAGCATATTATCTTATTAACACAAATTTGCCGGTTGCGGATATTGGAGATGCTGTAGGCTACGACAATTTAAGTTACTTTCACAGAATATTTAAAGAAAGATATTCGATGACACCGAAGCAGTACAGAGATAAATATAAGAATAATAATTACTAAAAGAATTTGAGAAAAAGAAATGATTATGTGAAGATGCAACATAAAAAGCTTGAAATATGAATGGAATATAATAAAAACGATACAATTAAATAATAAATAGATAAAAGACAAATAAGGACACTTTTTTAAACAAAAGGTGTCCTTATTTATAAAGAGAAAGTTTGTTAAATTAAAGTTATATAGAAAAGATGAATTTAGAGATTAAGTGTAAGACGAAATAATTTAATAAGAAGCATATATGACATTGCTTTAAGAGTGTTAGAAAGGACGGAGCAAAAAGATGAATTATTATCTTGCGATAGATATTGGGGCTTCAAGCGGAAGACATATTTTAGGTTCAGTTGAAGATGGCAAAATTAAATTAGAAGAAATATATCGTTTTGAAAACGGTATGAAGAAGAAGGATGGACATCTTGTATGGGATACAGAACATCTTTATAGAGAGATTGTTGCCGGTTTAAAGAAATGTAAGGAAATTAACAAGATTCCAAAAAGTATGTCAATTGATACATGGGCTGTTGACTATGCATTATTAGATGAAAATGATGAACTTGCGGGTGATGTTTACGGATATCGTGATCACAGAACAGAAGGAATGGATGAAGAAGTTTATAAGATTATCCCACAGGATAAGTTATATAAATTTACAGGTATTCAGAAACAGATGTTTAATACAATTTATCAGTTGATGGCTGATAAAAAGTTAAGACCGGAAGTGTTAAAAAAGACAAAAACATTTTTGATGCTTCCTGATTATTTCCAATTTCTTCTTACAGGAAAGAAAAAATCAGAATATACGAATGCAACATCAACACAGTTAGTTAAGACTACAACTAAGAGATGGAACAGAAAGTTTATAAATCAGTTAGGACTGCCTAAAGATATTTTTGTAACTTTAAGTGCTACAGGAACATATACCGGTAAATTAAGACCGGCAGTTAGGGACGAGGTTGGATTCAATACAAAGGTTATTATGTGTGCAAGTCATGATACTGCATCTGCTGTAATGGCTATGCCTGATACAACAGGCAATGGAATTTATATCAGTTCAGGAACATGGTCGCTTATGGGTGTAGAAAACAAAGATGTTTTAAGCGATGAAAAGAGCATGAAGGGTAACTTCACTAACGAAGGTGGTTATGAATATCGTTACAGATATTTAAAAAATATCATGGGATTGTGGATGATACAGTCAGTTAGACATGAGCTTGATGACAAATATTCTTTTGCAGAGCTTTGTGAAATGGCAGAAGAGTGCAAGTCATTCCCTTCAAGAGTAGATGTTAACAGTGATGATTTTTTAGCGCCTGAATCAATGATAGATGCAATTAAGAATTATTGTAAAAAGACAAATCAGCAGGTTCCAGAAAAGATTGGCGAAATTGCAACAGTAATTTATCAGAGCTTAGCAGACAGCTATGGTGAAACTGTTAATGAAATAGAAGAAAACACAGGTCGTTCTTATGAAGGTATTTATATCGTAGGTGGTGGTTCGAATGCAGCTTATTTGAACCAGCTTACAGCTAATGCAACTAATAAGACAGTATATGCAGGACCTGGTGAGGCGACAGCTATTGGAAATATTGTTGCACAGCTTATTAGGGATGAACAGTTTAAAGACCTTACAGACGCAAGAAAGTGTATCATGCAATCATTCGAAATAAAAAAATACGAACCAGCTAACTAGAATATAATCATATAATAAAAGGATTAATCTAAGAAAATTTATTGAATAAAGCATGAATGTTTGAAAGGAAAAACATAATTAAAGCATAAGTGTTGAAAACTAAAATGTAATGTAATTAGAGAATGAATGTTAAAAAATTAAAATTTGATTAGAACATGAATGTTTAGAAAAAGTTATGAGAAATTTAAATAAATTATTAAAAAGGAGATTAAATCGATGAACGAAAGATTTGAATCAGCAAAGAAAGAATATGAAGCATTGGGAGTAGACGTAGAAAAAGCTCTCGAGACGCTTAAAAACGTACCAGTAGCAATGCATTGCTGGCAGGGTGATGACGTTAAGGGGTTTGATCAGGACGGCCCTCTTACAGGTGGTATTCAGACAACAGGTAACTACCCGGGAAAAGCTAGAACTCCGGAGGAACTTTTAGCAGACATGGAAAAAGCCATGAGTCTTATTCCAGGAACAAAGAAGATTAATGTACATGCTTGCTATGCAATTTTTGAAGATGGTGAATATGTTGACAGAGATGCTATTGAACCAAAACATTTCCAAAAGTGGATTGACCTTGCAAAGAAGTACAATATGGGTATTGACTTTAACCCTACATTCTTCTCACATGCAAAGGTTAAAGATGGTCTTACGCTTTCAAGCCCTGATGAAGAAACAAGACAGTTTTGGATTAGACATGGACAGGCTTGTGTTAAGATTTCAGAATATATGGCTGAACAGACAGGTGTTCCTTGTGTAATGAACATTTGGATTGGTGATGGATTTAAGGATGTTCCGGCGGATAGAATGGGACCTAGAATGAGATACAAAGATTCAATCGAACAGATTTTATCAGTAGGATTTGATCCTGCTAAGGTTAAACCTTGTGTAGAATCAAAGGTATTTGGTATCGGTGT
>CAYWUE010000096.1:0-3921 GCA_964461415.1 uncultured Eubacterium sp. | reverse complement strand
CTCATGTTCACTCCACCAACTGATTGTACCATCTGAATTATAACTCGTATCTTTTAGCTTATTTCCTTGAACATCATACTCATATTCATACCACCAACTGATTGTACCATCTGACTTATAATCCGTATATTTTAGCTTATTTCCTTGAACATCATACTCATATTCACTCCACCAACTGGTTGTACCAACTAAATATGTTGACTTTATCATATTGCCTTGATTGTCACGCTCTTTTTCATACAGAGAAGTGATTGTTCCATCTGAATTATAACTCGTGCCTTTTAGCTCATTTCCTTGAGCATCATACTCATATTCACTCCACTCATCAATTGTTCCATCTGAATTATAGACCGTTCTCTTTGCTAATAGCTTTTTCTTTTTTTCTTCAGCCGAAGAAATCCCCTCACTGCTTTCTGTCTTTTTCGTTATATCGTCTGCTGTATCACTATTTCCACAACCGGCTAACACACTTGCTGCCATACTCATGCAAAGCAGCATACTTACAATTCTTCTTTTCATTGTAAAATCCATCCTCTCTAATCGAAACTTTTGTAAAAATCAATATTCTACACTATCATCTGTACCAAAACCGACATATTCTTCAAAGACCTCTCTTCCCACGATCTTATCCAAATACACACAGATTTCTGCAAGGTCTTCTTCGTTATACTTATGGTCTGTCACATCGTCAAAATTAAATGAGATATAATCCGCTCCTGTCTCAATGGCATTTTCACAGGCTTCATAATCATCTCCAAAATATTTCATTCGGAATCCATTTACAAAGTCCGCTATCTCTTTTGTTTCTGCTTCTATCTCACCCGTCAGCGTGCCGACCAGCTTTTCCTGCTTCGCATCCGATAAACCACTTTCGTCACAGACCAAAAAGATTGCACAGTTGATAAATTCCGGATTTTTGCCATCACACACTGCCTTTACTTCCTGATATGCTTCTCTGTAAAAAGCTGCTCTTCCTCCACACTGTTCTTCAAGACAATTGATCTCTTTTTTCAAAGCTTCCATCTTTTCTTCTTCATTCCGGCAGTCTGCCTTCACATTTTCTACGATTTTTTTCAGTTCTTTTAAAACTTTACCCATCGTTGCAGTCTGCGGAATTGCCGCAAGCAGTTCCGGCAAGTCGTCCCATGTATTAGCTGCAATCGATTTCATAACCAAAAATGTCTTTTCTTTCGTCAGCATAATTTTTCTCCTCTGCTTTTATTTACACACATTTATCATTGTACCCCCCCCCGCCCATTTTTTGTCAATGTCTAAAAAAGCGCAAAAAAGGATATCAGAAACACACAATTGTTTCTGATACCCTTTTTCATTTCTAAAAACACAGCTTTATGTTACAAGCCTATTTTATCGTCTCCGCATTATTTAATACCAGCGTACTATACAAAAACAATACATCCTGATCATCAAATTCGATATACCGTCCGAGCATGTCCGGATGAATATAGCGGATGTCAACCAGTGTGATCTTACTGTATCCTTCTGTCAGAAGCGGTGTAATACTGCTGCCAAAAGAATCACGGAATAAAATCAGTTCCTTGTCTGTGCCGGCATTCGGATTTTCAATCGTAATCAAAGACAGACTGCCCGACAAAAACAGCTCATAAGGGTCTTTTCCGTGCCCTTTTTCCAAATCGTATATCCCGATTTCTCTCTGATTTTCGTAATCATAAACCTTACATTCCAAAAGCGCATCCGAAGTCAGATATTTGATATCTTCTGCCGGAAGCGGCAGTGCCGCCTGCCCGTAATAGACACCGTAAAAAGGTTTATCCAGCACATTTTCCTTATATGCACCACCGGAAACCTCTGCCCCCATTGCATTCAAAAGAGTCTCTGCCACATCGGTAATGCATTCCTGCCGCCAGTGGGTATCTGTTTTATAATAATCCTCCAGCGAAAGCAGACCCATAATATCAACATATTCCGCAAAATCCATTCTGCTTAACAGCGTCTCTGTAAGTGCCGTATAATCCAGTGCTAAATGCCCGCTTTCTTCTGCCATGAAATAATTTTTATCCGGTACAATGCTCACATAGACATTCGCATTCGTTTCCGCCAGATATTTCTCATACACATGCGTAAAACGCTCTGCTGCATGTATCACCGAAGATTCCTTCATCGGGTATTCCATCTGGCTCACATAACCATTTTCCACATAAATCCCATTATTGTCGCTCTGCCCCATCAGATAAGAAGCTACTACCGCTTTGATATTACGGAATCCGTCTCTAAGCGGAAACTGGTCTAATGTATAGGTTTCAAAGTCCGTCATAAATGTTCCCGCTAAAACACTTTTTACAGACACCTCGGGGAACTGCTCCAACGCCCTTCTTTCACTCTCGGAAAACTTATCTGCCGGTTTCAGCCAGCAGATAAGGGCAAGTCCGGCAAAACAGGCAACCATAACTGCCACAACAACTTTATTCTTTACTTCTGTAGTCATACTTTTCTCCATTAAAATCTAAAATATAAAAACGGATTGAACGACCCATCCACCAGATATGCTGTCATTACAAGAAGCAGTACAGCTAATACCGGTGCTTCCAGTACATTTATCACTTTTTGCAGCATTGGCTTTTCCAGACATTTGTTTATCGTATTTCTGACAAGTGGTGTCGCTCCGATTACCGCCAGCACCAGTGTCACACCATAACTTTTCAGATAATATACAAACTCCGGTGACGAAACAGGTATATTCCCCGCGCCAAACATTCCTCCGATATAGAGAAATGCCTCTTTCATGTCTGCTGCATTAAAAATAACAAATGTAATCAGCACAATTACCACCACATAAACGTGATTCCAGATTTTCGCTTTTTCAAGTTTCTTCAACAACCACAATTTCTCGATGACTAAAAATACTGCAAAAACAAGCCCCCAGACAATGAAGTTCCATGCCGCGCCATGCCAGAAACCGGTCAGCATCCACACCACGAAAATGTTGAAAAACCACCGTGGCTTCGACACTCTGTTTCCGCCCATCGGAATGTATACATAATCACGAAACCATGAGCCGAGCGACATGTGCCAGCGTCTCCAAAATTCCGTAATACTTTTTGAAATATACGGATAATTAAAGTTTTCCAAAAATGTAAATCCGAAAATCCTTCCAAGTCCGATCGCCATGTCACTGTAACCCGAAAAATCGAAATAAATGTGAAGTCCGAATGCCACCGCATACAGCCAGTAAAACAGAACCGCCTTTTCATCAGAGGCTTTGAATATATCACAAAGCTCTCCCAACGTATTCGCAATCAGAATCTTCTTCGCCAGACCAATGATGAAACGTCTTGTGCCAAGCGCAAAATTTTCGATATTATGTGTCCTGTTTTCCAGTTCCCTTGCAATATCCACATACCGCACGATCGGTCCCGCTATAAGCTGGGGAAACATCGCCACATATGCCGCAAGATGAATGATATTCTTCTGTGCTGCCGCATCCCCTCTGTATACATCCACTATATAGCTTAAAATCTGAAATGTATAAAAACTGATTCCGATAGGCAGTGCGATATGAAGCACTGGAACGGACAGTCCTGTTATGGCGGCAAAATTCTCCAAAAAGAAATTTGCATATTTAAAATACGCCAGCAGTCCCAGACACACCGCTACAGAAAGAATCATACATATTTTTTTCCATTTTGGGTTATGAAAAGCCTCAATCAAGAGACCGGACACATATCCGATAACGATTGAGGCTATCATTAAAATCACATATTTCGGCTCGCCCCATGCATAAAAAACAAGACTAACCAGCAAAAGTACACTGTTTTTCAGACATTTCGGCACAGCAAAATAAAGCAACATGACGATTGGAAGAAAATAATATAAAAATGGTATACTCGAAAATAACATATTTTACCTCACTTTTTCGCTTTCCAATCTTTTTAAAGAAATTTA
>CAYWUE010000095.1:0-3929 GCA_964461415.1 uncultured Eubacterium sp. | reverse complement strand
ATGCCACTTTGCAAATCAGCTTTTTCAAAGTGGAAATAAACTTTTCACTTCAGCGTAATAATTCTCAAGTTAAAGCATATATTGTAGAAAAACTTTCGGATTGACCATGTTAAAAAATAAAATCAAAACAAATGCCGTTATGTCTGTTGTTCTACTTCTCTCAATAACCATTATAGCTTGCAATATGGATAAGGTTGCAACTATAGAAACGAAAAACAAAGAAAAAAACAGCACAATTAAAAACGGATACGTTGTTGTAATTGATCCCGGTCATGGTGGTTATGACCCTGGGAAAGTAGGCATTAATAACATAAAAGAAAAAGACATAAATTTAGCAATCGCTTCGTCTTTGCAGGATTATTTATTAAACATAGGTTTTGATGTTGTAATGACTAGAGAATCCGACTGTCAGCTAGGCGAAGGCGAAGCTTTTTCTAAGATTAAAGATTTAAACAAGCGTTGCAGTATCATAAACAATACATATAGACTTAACACTAAATGTATTATGATAAGTATTCATCAAAACAGTTTTACTAATTCATCTGTAGAAGGCGCTCAAACTTTCTTCTATAAAAATTCAAAAAACAGTGAAACTTTAGCTCAACTGATACAGAAAAATTTAAATAACAATATCAATAATTCAAAAGAAAAAACAGCTAAATCGGATACCAATTATTATATGCTTATTAACTCTCACTGTCCCGGTGTAATCATAGAATGTGGATTTTTAAGTAATCCTGACGAAGCAAAAAAACTTTCTACCGCAAATTATCAGCAACAGCTTGCAAAAATTATTTGTCAGGGAATATGTGAATATTTTGATGTCTCAATGTCTAAAAATTATAATCTAAACTAATTTGTATAAAAATGGATAAACAAAAAAGGCTCTCACTCTTGATGGAAAGATAACCCTGATAACAAGAATTATTATTCAGGTTATTCATCAATGTGACAGCCCTTTTACATTACTTCACTAACGCATTTGTAAGTTTTGCAAACTCTTCAAGAGTTAATGTTTCTCCTCGGATATTTTCATTTTTTCCAATCGCTTCAATAGCATTTAAAATCTGCTCTTTAGAATACAATATTTCCGGTGAATTCTTCAAACCATTTACTAATGTTTTTCTTCTCTGATTAAAAGATGCCCTAATTATCTTAAACATCAATTTTTCGTCTTTTACATCAACTGTAGGTTCCTTATGTCTTGTCAGCTTAATTACCGCCGAATCTACATTTGGTCTTGGCATAAAGCACTGCGCAGGAGCAGTCAACATAACTTTAGCATTAGCATAATACTGCACCGCCAATGATAGTGCTCCATAATCCTTGCTACCTGGACCAGTCTGCATTCTGTCAGCTACTTCCTTTTGAACCATGATTGTAATACTTTCAATTGGCACACCACTTTCAAACAAACCCATAATAATCGGTGTTGTGATGTAATATGGAAGATTTGCTACTACCTTTATTGGTTTTCCCTTGTTCTTTTCTTCTGCTATTTTTTTTATGTCAACTTTCAAAACATCTTGATTTATAATCTCAACATTATCATATTCTGATAGCGTATCTGCTAGAATCGGTATTAACATTTTGTCAATTTCCACAGCAACAACCTGACCTGCTGCCTCGCAGAGATACTGCGTCATAGTTCCTATTCCCGGTCCTATTTCTAGCACAAAATCTTCTTTCGTAATCTCTGCTGATTTTACAATATTTTCCAATATATTTGAATCTATCAGAAAATTTTGACCAAATTTTTTTTGGAATGCAAAACTATATTTATTTATAACTTCCTTTGTCGCACTTGGCGTTCCCAAATATGCCATAAATTAAACCTCTTTCTATTTGCAAATTATCCATTGTTTGCATTTTTTGTTCGCTCTACATCTTATCTGCCTATAACACAAATAATTATATCTACAATCATTTTTAATCAACTCGTTTTCTACCTATACCATATAAATCCTTGGCATTTTCAGCGGTAATTGCTATTACTTCTGATGGACTAATACCCTTGATTTCTGCGATTTTATTTACAACATATGGAAGGTTAAAGGAGTCATTTCTCTTACCTCTATTAGGTTCCGGTGTTAAATAAGGACAATCTGTCTCAATAACAATTCTTTCTATAGGCGAATTTTCTACTACTTCCTGCAGCTTTCTTCCATTTTTAAATGTTACAACGCCGCCTATTCCTAAATAAAATCCCATTTCAAGAAATTTTTCTGCCATTTCCTTTCCATACGAAAAGCAATGTATTACTCCACCTATTTCCTCAGCCTTGTTATGCTTCATTACCTCATAGGTATCATTTGCCGCATCTCTGCTATGAATAATTATAGGCAAGCCTGCCTCTCTAGCTAACTCCATCTGCTTTTCAAACCATTGTATCTGCTGCTCTTTGTTGTCATTCCAATGATAATCTAGCCCTATTTCTCCTACAGCTACTATCTTAGGTTTGTATATGCTCTTTTTTAACCACTGATAATCTTCTTGTGTCACTTCCATAACTCCATCAGGATGTATACCTAATGCTCCATATACGTATGGAAAACGTCTTACCAGCCCTATTGTACTTTTGCATGATGATATACTAGCGCCAACATTTACAATATACTCTACGCCTTTATTCTGCATTCGCTCTAACAACTTTTCTCTGTCATCATCAAATGCCTCATCATCATAGTGTGCATGTGTATCAAATATCATATTTCCTCCGATTTTCAAATAACGGCAACGAGTATTCTGCATATTTTCTTTGAAGTACGCAAATTTATCTAGCATTTCAAAGAGAATATGGCAGAACCTCGTCTAATGCTATAGTTATAAGTCAATTAACAGATTTCACTACCGCTTATCATATCTTTGTCCAACGTAAGCACTGAAAGATTTCCTTCATCGTCTCCTGCTGCAAGTATCATCCCCTGCGATTCTACTCCGCATAACTTACACGGTTTTAAGTTGGTGATTACTGCTACTTTCTTGCCTACCATTTCTCCCGGCTTGTAGTATTTTGCAATGCCTGATACTATCTGTCTTGTTTCTGCACCAATTTTTATCTGGGATACCAATAGTTTTTTTGCCTTTGGTACTGGTTCACATTTTATTACTTCACCTACCTGAATCTGTACTTTATCAAATTCATCTATTGTAATTTCTGGTTTCTTTTCCACTTCTGGATATTTTTCTTCCTCTACATCAGCCTTCTGTGCTTCCTGTATTTCTTCTACTTTTTCCATTACTTCTTTAAGATCCATTCTAGCAAATAAGATTTCAGGCTTTTCTGTAACCTTATTTCCAGATGTATACTTGCCAAATTCTGTCATATCATCAAATGCTCTTGCTACTCCATTTATCTGCTCTAAGATTTTTCTTGATGTTTCAGGCATAAATGGCTCTAACAAGCTTGCTCCAATGTTAATTCCTTCAATCAAGTTGTAAAGTACAGTTGCAAGTCTATCCTGTTTTTGTTCATCTTTTGCTAATGCCCATGGCATTGTTTCATCAATGTATTTATTACATCTCTTAAATAATGTAAATATTTCTGTGATTGCATCAGCCACTCTTAATTTTTCCATCTTTTCGGCTGACTTAACCGATGCTTCAAGAATAATCTTTTTGAAATCGACATCAACCGCTTCTATTATTCCTTTGTCAGCTACTACACCGTCAAAATATTTATTTGACATAGATATCGTTCTGTTTACAAGGTTTCCAAGTGTATTAGCAAGGTCAGAGTTCATTCTCTCTACCATTAATTCCCAAGTAATTGTTCCATCGTTTTCAAATGGCATTTCGTGAAGCACGAAATATCTTACTGCATCCACACCAAATACTGATGCTAAATCATCTGCATATATAACATTTCCTTTGGACTTACTCATTTTATCACCACCCTGCAATAACCATGGATGTCCAAATACCTGTTT
>CAYWUE010000094.1:0-4029 GCA_964461415.1 uncultured Eubacterium sp. | reverse complement strand
TGGAAAGGAAAATGTAACTGTTTTATGATAGGTTCAGCAGGTTCTATCCAAAATCAGGCATATAATCTGATGCAGCAGCGTCGGTCACAGATTTTGGAAAAGTTAAAAAGCGGTGAAACGGAAGAAAGCATCGCAACAGGAGGCAATTCCTTTACGGACAGTGTGTGGAATCAAATGCTGGAAGGGATTGACAGCTATCTGGATGAGGTGAAAGAGGAACAAAAGGTCCGGTTTGCCAAAAGGGATGAAGAAAAGGAGAAGAAGGAACTCTTACAGAAGCGTCTGGCAGCAGAAAAAGCCATAAAGCAGCAGGAAGAGAGCAGTGTAAATGTAAAGGAGATTTTGACAGTACGCACTGGAGGTTCGACAGATGTTCCCTACGGTTATTTGGCAAAAGATGGAATCATTGAATACAAAGGTGCTGTGTTTGTCTGCGATGTGGAACATCATGCAATCTGTCTCGGTGATATGACGAATCCGGAAGATGTCCTGACGATTCCTCTGACAGAAGGCGGCTGTCTGAAAGTAAACCGTGAGAATATCGGTGAGCTTTCAAAGGCAATCAGTATGTTTTCACCGGAAGACATCCGCAGGATTATGGTTGCAATCGCGCAGGATGCCAAATGCCGGCAGATGCAGGAAGAAATGGATGAAACGGTTCACAGTGTTTCGGGCAGTACGACAATGGTGTCGCAGTCTGCTTCGGATAATGGCGAGCAGGTAACCGCAGAGCAGATTGCGAAACTGTTTGAAAACCGGGAAGTGTGATGGAATGCTATGTAAAGTGATATTGGACGATTGTTTCGACCCATTCCGGACTTAATGGTGTTTCCAGAGTTTCAAAAGTAGTGAGAAGCTGAATCCCTGGAATAATGCCATTATCGGAATACTGTTGAAGTTTCAAGAGTGCCTTTTTGGAATAATCAGGATTGTCCATGAGACCGAAATGTTCCCAATAGTAAGTTTTTCCGGTATGTGGATGGCGGATTGTGAAGTCCGGATAATAGGTTACATGTTTTAATTGCAGAGCAGCTTCATACCGAAATGGAATCTGATTTTTACATAGTATGGTATCGATTAGAGCCTCAGATTTTGAACGAACGACATGACCGGAGATAGTGGGCTGGAGCAGATGTTCGGGATGCATTTTGTTTTGTTCGTAAGGGGCATTCATCCATGCATTAAGTTCTTCGGAAAGAGGAGTATAATCAGATTTTAGAAATTCATAATAATCGGAATCTGGTAAGAGCATTTGCTCAGCAGAATTGCATTTTGAATGGTGATGCTTTAAGTAATGGTTTACAGCTTTTAGTTCCTGAATCAATTCTTCGCGTTTGGCTGTAAGGTATTTCTTTTTTGCAAGCTGTTCTGCAAGAGGGCGATTATTTTTTTGGATATAGGTCTGATGTCCATTATTACATTGATACCATTTTACATATTTTCCGTTGTGTGAAAAAAATAAGTTGCCGGACGGTAACTGTTCAATCTGTTGATTTAATGACTGAATTTCTTTTTCGAGCCGGGCTTGTTCGTTGAGCATACGATGGTAAATCATAAGAAACCTCCTTTGATATGTGATGAGATATACCAGATGTTGAAAGATATCTTTATTAAAGCATATCAGGTTTCAAAAGTAAAGAGAAAAATAATTGTGTTATAGAAAAGATTGTAACAGTTTAGTCCGCGCCATTCGCAAAGGCACTTTTCGTGCTTTCTCGCCATTACATGGCTAACTTTGCTCATAATCGGGCGCTCAGCTCATCACCAGTGAAACGCCCTCATTCATGCGAGCATGATTCGTGCATTTTCTTGTTGATGGCTGAACTGTTACAAAAGATTGGGTGATAAATTTGTAAAATTGGATTTATCCACCCAAAAAATTTGTATTTTTTGCTCAAAATGCTGTAAAAAGATGAAAAAACAAACTTTTTGAGTGAAATTTGGGCGGTAAATACATAAAAAACGACTTTATCACCCAAATATAAAAAATTTTTGGGTGGTAGGGAGAAAAAATGGACTTTATCGCCCAAACAGTACAAGACAAATGTAAAAACAAAAGAAGGAATCATCGTTGCTGATTTTTCCACGTCAAAGCAGTATTGATTGACGATTCATTTCTTTTCAAAAGTGAGTTTTGAATCAGGAACGACTTAAAAAACAAGATACCAGCAGCAAGGCAGTGATACTTTTTCTGAAAAACCCTTGAAATGCGCCGGCACTTGGCGAGGTATTTTCGAGCCTAGTACCGTTGCGCAATTTCACGGAACGAAAGTGTGTTTGAAGAAAAAGTATTACCTGACGGCTGCGGAATGGCTTGTTAAGTTACTGACGTTGACTGTGAATAGTAACGTCGGTTCTATTTTCCAGAAGTTTTATTTCAGATTCTTATTGGCGGTAGAAAGCATCAGCTTAATACGGTTTAACTGATTTACTTCGCTTGCGCCCGGGTCATAGTCAATGGCTACGATATTTGACTGTGGGTAGCGGTGGCGAAGCTCTTTAATGACACCTTTTCCGACTACGTGGTTTGGCAGGCAGGCGAAAGGCTGTGTACACACAATATTCGGTGTACCGGTATGTATCAGTTCTAACATTTCCCCTGTTAAAAACCAGCCTTCACCGGTCTGATTCCCAATAGATACGATATCAGCTGCATATTCAGCAAGCGTGCCGATATGTGCCGGTGCAGTAAAGTGTTTACTTTCTTCAAAGGCTTTGCGTGCAGAAGAACGCAGCCATTCAAAAAATTGGATTCCCAGTTTTCCGACATATTTTGATTTTTTGCTTGTTCCTAAATTGTCTGCCTTGAATCCGGTATTATAGAAGCAGTAGAGCAGGAAATCTGTCAAATCCGGTACGACTGCTTCCGCACCCTCTGATTCTAATAAATCTACCAGATAGTTATTGGCTGCCGGATGGAATTTTACAAGGATTTCACCGACAATGCCGACACGCGGTTTCTTTACGTCAAGACGTTCTACATTATCAAAATCACGGATAATATCACGGCACATTTTCTTATAGGAAGCATGTGACAGTATTTTATCCTGCGATATGAAAGCAATGACTTTTTCTTTCCATTTGGCATGGAGTGCGTTGGTTGTGCCGGCAACTGCTTCATATGGGCGGGTTGCATAGACACAGCGCATAAAAATATCGCCAAATTCCAGTGCATACAACGCATGCTGGATGAGGGACGGTGTAAGAGTAAATCCCGGATTTCCTTCCAGTCCGCTTAAATTTAAGGAAATGACCGGCACATCCGGATAACCGGCTTTCTCTAAGGCACGACGCAAAAATCCGATATAGTTACTTGCACGGCAGCCTCCACCAGTCTGTGTAATGATAATGGCGGTTTTTTCCATATCATAATTTCCCGACTGTACGGCAGCCATAATCTGTCCGACTACAATCAGAGAAGGATAGCAGGCGTCATTATTCACGAAACGCAGTCCGACATCGACACATTCTCTTGCAGGAATATCAGGAACTACAATGTTGTAACCTGCGGCACGAAAAGCCGGCTCTATCAGTTCAAAATGTATCGGAGACATCTGCGGACAGAGAATGGTGTAATTTTTCTTCATTTCTGTTGTAAAAATAGTACGTTCATAATTGGATGGTACAATGGTGCGTGTTTCGTTCGTTTTTCTGCGGACGCGGATGGCGGCAAGCAGGGAACGGATACGGATGCGGGCAGCACCGAGGTTATTGACCTCATCTATTTTTAGGCAGGTATAAATCTTACCGGATTTTGTCAAAATATCATTGACCGCATCGGTAGTAACTGCGTCAAGACCACAGCCAAAGGAGTTTAACTGGATTAAATCGAGGTCATCCCTCGTTTTGACATAGTTGGCAGCGGCATAGAGGCGGGAGTGATACATCCACTGGTCCATGACGATTAACGGCCGCTCTACTGCCTGTAAATGGGCAATCGAATCCTCTGTCAGTACGGCAATGCCGTAGGAAGTTATCAGTTCCGGAATACCGTGGTTGATTTCCGGGTCTACATGGTATGGACGGCCT
>CAYWUE010000093.1:0-4074 GCA_964461415.1 uncultured Eubacterium sp. | reverse complement strand
AAACTTAGCATGTCGATGCTTCACACATTCTACGGAGACCATTTTATGGGCAAGGAAGAATGAAAAGAAGTCTCGGCAATTTTTTAATTATCAGAAGATAAAGGAAATGAATGGTGGAAAGCAGATGAAGGATGTGTGGACAGGTTCATTGACTAAACCTTCGGAAAAAAGAGAAGGAAAGCATCCAACACAGAAACCAGAATATTTGTTGGAAAGAATTGTATTAGCATCAACACAAGATGGACAAATTATATTAGATCCATTTTGTGGTTCGGGAACTACAGGAGTAGAGGCTGTGCGATTTGGAAGGAAGTTTATTGGAATAGATGTGAGCGAAGATTACTTGGAGATATCGAAGAGAAGATTGGAGAAGGTAGCAAATGACAAATAGAAATTTTGATGTATGGTTGAGTAAATTCAGACCGAGTATATCAAGCTATGATTATTACATAGATTTTGAAAAGGTAATTAAGAATGTTGATGAAATCAAGGTAGAGCTTAATATTCTGAATTCATTAATAGGCTCTAAAAACATAGAAAATGAGTTTGAAAAGATTGTAACAAAGTATCCAGAAACATTAAAGTGCATTCCATTATTACTTGCAGTTCGTGGGAATGAGATTTATGCACAGGATGAGGAAGGTGCATTTCTATATAATTTCAAGCAGATGAACTACAGCGTGGAACAGTACAAGGTATTCATGCGTAAGAATGGATTGTTTGATATGATTGCAAATCATATTGTGAATAACCTAGTTGACTATGCATTAGGTATTGAAACAGGTCTGGACTCTAATGGTCGTAAAAATCGTGGCGGTCATCAGATGGAGGACTTGGTTGAAAAATACATCGTGGCAGCAGGCTTTGAAAAGAATGTAAATTATTTCAAAGAAATGTATCTGAAGGACATTGAAGCTAAATGGAATATTGATTTATCAGCACTTTCGAATCAGGGGAAAGCTGCAAAGAGATTTGATTTTGTGATTAAGACGGATAAGATGATATATGCAATTGAAACCAATTTCTATGCGAGTGGTGGTTCAAAGTTAAATGAAACGGCAAGAAGTTATAAGATGCTTTCGCAGGAAGCGGATACAATAGATGGATTTACATTTGTCTGGTTTACAGATGGAATTGGATGGAAGAGTGCTAGAGGAAATTTGAGAGAGACATTTGAGGTCATGGATACGATTTACAGTATTGATGATATGGAGAATGGAATTATGAAAGATGTATTTGGTTAATTTATTCTATATGGAACTGAGCAGTTATGATGGATGAAAGAAGGCATGTAATGGAAAATTCAATTTGTAAAATAGTATATTTTGATGAAGATTCAGTAACCGATTATGTACAGATTATTGCTGGAGGTGCATTAGAGAAGACAACACAGTTATTAAAAGAAACAGATAAAAATGTAAATACGGATGCTTCGGTTTCTGGCAAAGCGGGAATAAGTGGTGTTTTTAAGGCTTTATTGGGATTAGAAGCTCAAGCATCTGCAGATGCATCAATGGGAATTTCTTTAAATACAAATAAAATGGCAAAAAATATTGTTAAAAACACTATTTTAACTGATTTCTTGGGAATTTTGAATGATGAAAAACAAAATAGAAAAGGCAAAATATCACAAGGAAGTATAAAGAAATTTGAAGGATACACTATATCAGTAGAAAAGGATTCGTTATCATATATTGTTATGGTGTCGCCATACTTATCAATGTTAAAAGGTGGAGCAAGCGTTCTGGCAGGTGAATTTGATATAGCAATAGAGAAGTTGGATAATGCGTTATAGTCAGCAAAAGGATATTATGAATTTGTAGGAACTAAAGGGAAAAGTAAAGTTGTGCTACGATTTAATATCAATTCCCTAAAAAATAACTATAAAATTAATGATTTGTTAAAAATGAACCTAAGTATATATGCAATAAAAGTTGGGACAACAACATTATCACAATTAGATGTAAATAAAGAGTTAGGTATTGATTTTTATAGTAGACCTAAGGATAATCCAGATTATACTTCTTATGAAAAGAAAACATCTGATGATGATACAGATAAAAATAGAAAACTTGATGTTTATGATGTTTTATTAGCGGGAGTTGAGACGAATGATTGATGAAGTAATTGTTTTTACAGGCTCTAAAAGAGATTTTAATAGTTTGTTACAGGAAAGAATAGATACAGAAAATGACGAAGTTGTTTCTTTTATGGAATTAATACAACATTATAATGCTAGAATTCATCCAACAGAATCTGGAGTGAAGGAAATATTTCTGAAAAAAAAGATAGGCGCAAATTGTTTGATATGTAAGGCAGACGATTTTGGTTCGGTATTAGAACATACTTTATTGAATTTTACTAATATAATAAGTTTGAATTATGATGTTGAAAAATTGTTTGTACATAATCCACCCAAAAAGGTTCTGGAAAATCTACAATCAGAATTTGGAGATGAAATCGAATATTGTAAATCAGAATACGCTAAATTAGATATTCCACGTATTAAGAGAATCTATAATGATTTGAATAAGAATATTTTGGGGCAGGAAAAATGCAAGATTGAAATAATTAGTGGTTTATATAGATTAACAAAAGAAAAAAGTCAAAAGCCAGCCGTTTTTATGTTATATGGACCATCTGGAGTTGGCAAAACAGAAACGGCAAAATGTATTAGTGAATCTTTGGGTGGAGCGTTATTAAGAATTCAATTTTCTATGATGCAGACTGGTGAAGCATATAATTATGTATTTGGATCGGAACATTCAAAAGCAAGTTTTGCACGTGATATGATGGGGAGGGAGTCAAATATAATTTTAATAGATGAGTTTGATAAGGTTAATCCCAATTTCTATAATGCATTTTATGAATTATTTGATGAAGGTAAGTATGTAGATATTAATTATGAAGTGGATCTGAAAAATTCTATTTTTATATGTACCTGTAACTTTATGAGTGAAAAGGAAATTAAAAAGATTTTGGGACCTGCTATGTATTCAAGGATAGGAAAGTGCATCGAATATAATGAATTACAAAAAGAACAGAAGATAAAAATTATTAACAATTGGTATGAGGAAATACTAGAAAATTTAGATGATAATGAAAGGCAAGTTATAAAAGAAACAGATATTCTAAAATGGTTTCAAGATAATGAAGAACGATATGATAATATACGTTTGTTAAAAAATAAAATGGAACAGGCAATATATGAAAAACTAGCAACTGTCTTTGTTATAGAAAATAGTAGAGAAGACGATATTTAATAGAATCAAAAAGGGTTAGATGAAAAAAGAGCTGTTGTTGACAGCTCTTTAAAATGAGGTGAGAGGGATTCGAACCCTCTGTGCATTTATGTGAATCAGCTTCCATGCTATAATCCTTGTGGCTAGACTAAACCACCCCACAAATGCACGTTATCACCACGCCTAAATTATTTACTCTCATGTTGTAAACTCCCTTCATTGCTAAATAAATTTGTATATTCATCAAGGTAAAGTTAATTATGTCAGAAGTAATGCCGCAGAGGAATGAAAGCAAGGAAACTGTTTCAACCAATATATATGCATATGATAACATGGTTTCTAAAAAAATGTAAATAGTGCGCAGATAAAATTTTAAAATTAGAATCAGTTGGATAATAAGGTCTTACTCGTGAGTATATATTTGGTATTTTTGAATATGGTTTTAAAACTAATATTGATGAATTAAACAGTTATAGATGCTATGAATTATGGGGAATATTAACACCAATCCTCATCCATAGCATCAGCCCAATCCTGCAACTCACAATCAAGAGCTAATGCAGCATATTTAAGCGGCTCATCAATTGCAAGATTATCAATAAGTCTTTGAGAGTTAGGCGTAGTATGGAGATTCTTTTCTTCTTCAGCACATGAGATAAACAGAAGCACATTATCGTCAAAAGCAATGTCAATTCCGTTCTTGTGTTGGTTGTAGTATGCAAAGTGTTTTTTCATAATGATAGTCCTTTCTTCAATAGAGTAATGAGCAGTTCTGGGAATGTGTGGGTAGTACTACGCATACAACAGATATGTAACACTACCAGACAAAAAT
>CAYWUE010000092.1:0-4272 GCA_964461415.1 uncultured Eubacterium sp. | reverse complement strand
GGTCAAAACGTCCCGGTGAAATAGAATGTCCTGATGACTCTAGCTGTAATAACTGCTGTACAAACCAGAAACTCTGACACGCTTCATGGAATGATGTAGCTTTCTTAGCAGGAACTCTTCTACAATTAGATGCTATTTTTAGCAATTCCTGTTTTCTGACCGGATTAGTCTCTTTAGCAGCCATTTCTTCAGCCAAGCTTGAATATCTGTTCGCATATCTTATTACTGCTTCTAATGTGATTAGCATCGCTTCTAATAATTTTGTCTTAGTCGCATAATCACTATCTCCAGGCTTACATGTGTCAAGCTCTGCTCTTACTTTTTCCATGATTCCTTCATAGCCTATAGCAAGCACTTCGTCATATTTTACTGTCACATGTCCTACACCATTGTAAAAATAATTTCCGGTGGTAAACATATTATGCTGCATTGCTTTCAAGGTCTCCGGTGCCATATATGATGTTGCTAATTCGCTTGTTGTCTTTCCTTTCCAATAAGCATTAGCTTCTTTTAATTCTTTTTTAGTCTGTTCTGCTATATAAAAAGGATCAGCTTCTCTTGTTTCTACCGTATCAAACTCTGCCTCTAACCATTCGTATGAGAATTCCGGATATGTCTGGCATCCTCGTGGTGCGATTGTTGAGCTTCCGACTATCAATTCTTCATCTCTTATAATAATAGGAATATTGTCTAATACATGAGCAAATGCTTTTGCCTTTCTCATAACAACAGGCTCGTGTTCATTTTCTTTAAAACTTTCTGTATATAACTTTGCTCTGGCAGATTCTATCTCAGGCAATTTTGCATATAGATGTTCTACCAATTTTGTTATACGTTCTGTTTTTTTGATTCTTGAGCTGTTATATTTTTTCATTGCTACTCCTTTATCTAAAATTTCACAAATTTCAACGTTTCACACCTATATAGTATTACTTTTTTTGTGGTTTGTAAATAGTTTTTTTGTGGTTTTTTGTGTTTTTCGATGTGGTTTTTTGTGTTTTTGCATTATTTTTTTCTTGTGACAGGCTTTGTTGCTCTTAAATCAACCATTCTTGAAATAATTGCCACAACAATAACTGTAACTATCGTTTCCGGCAGCATGTACGAGCCATTATAGACTATTGAATACCAAAGTCCGTCTGTTGAGGGAATCGACACTCCTGCCCATACTGTACACCCTGTTATAACATGGCATATGTAGCGTAAAATACACACCACCACTGTTCCTGATATCAGTACTATTGTCTGTTTCTTGTTTCTTTCAAAAATTCCTACTAAACCTAAGACACTAAATGCAACTATATAGTCTAAAACTATAATAGCTACTGCTGCCATCCATGTTGTTGCATAAGATACATTTCCTAAACCCGTTAATAACTGTAACAAACTATACGCAAATCCTGTAGCTAGTCCCCATTTCAGCCCATGTCTGTACCCTGCTATGATTATTGGAACCATGCTTGCCGCTGTTACTGAACCTCCGTATGGCAAATCAAAAACTTTTATAAAGCTTAATGCAAATGCCATTGCAATCAAGATTGCACATTCTACCAATTTTGTTGTTTTCTTTGTTTTTTCCATAAAAAAACCTCCTTTGATTATAAAAATCGCCAGAGATTGCTTACTAAAAAATGCTTCCTTACGACGGTACTAACCGTATCAAGTAATGAGGGTCGATTAAAAATCTCTCAGCCAAAGGCACCCCTAGCGATGTATTTAATTATTTGTAAGTATATTCTTATCCAATTACCTTGTCAAGACTGAATTCAACATTCACCAAAATACGTTTTTTCGAATTCTAATAGAAAAAAAGTACTTCGAAAATTTTGTAAACCGTATGTTTCCTTGTTTCAACATAGGCTCACACCTTTTTGAAGTACTTAATCTAGAAAAATTTGAATATATTGAGCATTTGATTAGAAATTTAACTCACAATTCATCTATCGATATTTCGATTGCAGATCGTATTTTATTTTTATATATTTCATCCTTAAGAAATCAAAATAATATGATTGACAATAATTTATATATCGACAAATTCATTCAAAGACTGAATAAGCCTGAATATCTTGATATGTCAATAGAGGAATTATGTGCTGATTTTCCTTATTCTCATTCTATGCTTTTGCAATATTTCAAAAAGCATACTAATATGACTATTGTGGAATATCGTTCTATGATAAAGTTAAAAATGGCTTGTCAAATGTTACAGGAAACAGACCTAAAAATTATAGATATAGCAGCTTCCCTACATTATAACAGTCTTAGTCATTTTTTGCGTGTATTTAAAAGCGCATATAATATGACACCTTCACAATATAGACAAAAGTACAAATAATTTTAAATTTCTTATTTATATATGGTTCACAGTATATGCTGTGGACCACATATTATGAAACGGCTTATATATTTCATCTCCTTTAAGCTGTCCGCAAAAATATTCTATTCTTTCTTCTTCTAATTCATATATAATATCTATTTCATCTTGTACATATTCATTTAGTATATGGATTACTGTATCTGCTCTGGCAATAAGTGCACCACCAAGACGTAAATCTACCACTTCATATCCAAATCCTTTATTTTCCGTCATCCATAATATTCTATATGAATCACATAATTTATGGGCGTCAGACTGTATTTGTTTAAGCTCGTCAATCATTTGTTTTATTTTTTCTTTATCGCTATTTTGATAAGCTTTATATAAACGTTTGCTAAATGTAGCCTTATGTATCAAAACCAAACACATATCTCTATATGCTTTAAAAATATAAGAAAATTCGCTTTCTCTTTCTGCTAGTTTTTCAAATTCCTTATGTAACTGTGTAAAATATATTCCTGCATCATCTGGAATATTTGCATCTAAAAGACCTACCATATAATCATTAGCTAACAAATATTTAACTGCATTTGTAATTTTTTTAGTTTCTTTTACATCTCTTTTTGATACTTTATTTAGTTCATCACACTTACGCCATTCTTTGTCAGAATATCCCGTAAAATCCAACATAATCTTATCCATATCCAGTTCCATCGGATATAATTTATTTGCCGCATACCACATAGATGGAAGTACTGCAAATATAGAGCACTCTCCTCCATTATCACCCCAGGCAGTCATTACTACATTTTTTACATGACACTCCTCTACTGCCTCAAATGCTGCATCAACAACCATATCAGTATATTTATTATCTGGTGCATATCCTATCCATTCCCACAAACCTCCTGCATAAATCGCTTCACCTGCATATTTTTGCAATTTATTTATTTTTTCTATATGTGGTTCTTTATGTGGAATAGCATATTCCCAATAAATCGGTGTTTCATTCCCATCAAAGACTGATTTAATTTCTTCATCGGAACGGTCTGTATCATAAAATGCATCTGCCCAAAACTCTGGTTTTAATCCTACTTCCTTACATATTTCAAAAACTTTTTTCATATGCTCTAAGTATATTTCATGTTTAGAACAATATCCATTTTTTTCAATATAAGTACCTCTTCCTAAATGAAAAGCTTCGTCTGAGCCTATGTTTATACGTTCTGTATGGAATGTTTCCTTACAATATGTAAGCATCTTGCGTATAAGCTTATATGTTCTTTCATCTCCAACTAGTAATATGTCATCTATATCCATATGATCAAAATACGGTTTCCAATTAGCAAGATTTTTTAGATGCGCCAATGTTTGAATGCATGGAACCATTTCCATTTCAAATATATCGGCAAATTCTATTATTTCTTTCAATTCTTCTTGAGTATATCTTCCACGCTTATATCCAAAATAAGGTTCGCTAGGCAACTCATATGTTTCTTCTGTATAAAGACATAAATAATTATAACCTGCTAAAATCATAGAACAAATCTGTTTTTTTACCATATCCGGTTTAGGAACAGCATTTCTAGAACAATCCCACATAATTCCAAATTTTTCTATTTTAGGTTCTATTTTCTGTATACCATCTTTTACACCTGCAATTCTTCCTAACAACATATAAAAATGTGGCAATGTATCGTAAATTATAGATACCTCATCGCCTTTTTTTTCTATTATATTTTCATTACCTTTTTGAGCTTGTACAATAATACCATCATCACATGTAGTCATAAAGCCATACTTTTCTATTAGATAAATACCATCTTTTAGCTTTTGTTCTACCTTACTAATATTTAATCGCATTATATTTTCTCCTTTTTTGTTTATATAAGCTAATTAGGCGTTTGCGAAACGCCACAAACCGCATAAATACGGCATTTTTTGTTCCAAAA
>CAYWUE010000091.1:0-4280 GCA_964461415.1 uncultured Eubacterium sp. | reverse complement strand
CGCCGAAATAATCACTGATTGTTTTTGATGCGTGTCTGCCTATCATCGGAATATCCACCGCACGCAAAAACTTATTGAACGGAACGGTTTTACTCTTTTCAATCGAATCAATCATCTTTTGATAAGACTTTTCTCCGAATCCTTCCATTTTTACAATCTCTTCTTGGTGTTCCGAAAGATTATACAAATCAAGAATATCGTTTAAAAATCCCGCACTTTTGAGTTTTGCAATCGTCCCCTCGGATAATCCGTCAATATCCATTGAATCCTTGTCCGCATAATGAACAATCTGTTTAAGCTCCGCACTGCCGCATTTACTGTTTGTGCAATAAAGCCGCTCTGTAACTTTTCCATCACTTCCGATTGTCGTTCTGATTTCGGTTTTTGCTCCGCACGACGGACAATACTCCGGCAAGGCAATCATTCCCGTATGCATATCCAAATTACCCTCAATCGCCGGAATTATCATATTTCGTTTGGATATAAGGATTCTGTCTCCCACATTAAGCATAAGCTGTTTAATGTACGAAATATTATGCAGCGTCGCATGGGTTATATTTCCCTCTATCTCTACAGGATCAAACACCGCAACAGGTGCAAGCATACCGCTCCTTGAGGTATTCCACTCAATACTTCGAAGCACCGTCTCATAAAGATCGTCCTCATACTTATAGGCATAACCGTCTTTGTAGTGGTGGCCTGTCGCTCCGAGAGATTTTGAATACGGAACATCGTCATACTGTATAACCATTCCGTCAATCGGGAAATATGTTCTTTCCGCTTCTTCTTTCATTTTCACGAACAAATCACCAAGCCGGTCCGCGTCAATGTCTTTGTCAAGACTCATTCTTCTGCAAACAGAAAATCCCAGGTCTTCAAGCATATCAAGTCGTTTCAGTTTGCTTGTTACGCCATCAAAACCTTCCAGAACATTAAACGCATAGAAATTCACGCCTCTTTCACGGCACACTTTAGGCTCAAATGCCCTTACCGTTCCGGCTGCCAAATTTCTCGGTCCTTTATATTTCTTATCTTCCGGCAGAGATTTATTGATTTCCTCGAATTTATCTCTGAATATGAATGCTTCGCCGGATACGGAAAGTCTTTCCTTATATCCTATTCTCAGCGGCACATTCGCAAATGCCGGAATATTATGCGTTATATCTTCACCCGTTGTTCCGTCACCGCGTGTTCCCGCGGCAACAAGTTCTCCGTTTTCATAATCCAGTCTTACGGTCAAGCCGTCCAGCTTATACATAAGACTCGAATCAGCTTTCTTTATGAATTTTATTATTTCATCAATATCCTTTTGTTTTTCAAGCGACAAAAGCGGTATCGGATGGTGAATTTCCTTCAGTTTGCTCACCGGCTTAAATCCAACCGTACTCGTTGGCGAATTGCTCAGCACCGTCCCGGTTGATTTTTCCAATTCTTTAAGCTCATCAAACATCTTATCATATACCTCATCCGATATGGCAGGATCATTGCAGTTATAATACAAATGCCTGTATTCGTTAAGTTTATCTACAAGATATTTCATTTTTTCCAAATGCATCATTTTCTTTTCCCTCCGTTTTTAATAAATTGATGCCGTATTCCATTCTTTGTTATTCAGCATTGTTCTTGCCTGCTCAACCGCAATTTCCGTGAGCATCAACTCTTCGCACGCTTTAGATGTTATAACCGCAGCATATCCGCTTAAACTGCGAAGTTTTTCTCTGCCGACTTCGTATATAATCACAGCATCATCCTCTGTAACATTATCTTGAAGTCCGGTGATAAGTTCATCATAGGCACCATTCGGATCTTCTGTATAATCCGCTCCGTGAATTACTCCAATCAAGCGACTGCAGCAGCCAAACGCAAACATTTTCTTTCCGTTTTCGTCCGTATTATCCCAAAATTCAAAGTCATTATCCGCACTGTGAATTTCACTTGCAAATTTTCTGAACTTTTCCTCATCCTTCACATGAAAATAATTTGTTCTCGCGGCACATTTATAGTCAGCCATATTTCATCCTCCTTTACTCATCGGAAAATCAATCCCGAATGTCTTTTCCACAACATTGATAAATTTTTCGGAAATTTCTTTGACAATTGTAAAATCAATCCCATCACCGAATTCGACACCGACAAAACTTGCATACTCCTTAAAAAGCCTCCAGCATTCACCCTCTACACAATCAAGATAACCGATTTTAGGATTTTGGTAATGATTCAAATGCTTCACACACGAAATTGTCGCTTCGCAATCAATATCTGCCTTTACCGGAAGTTTAACAGGTTCAATCGTGTTGTAGAGTATTTCATTTGCATACGCATAAATATATGCTTTTGCATTTTTCTCACTCGGAATCAACCTTATGAAGAAAGTATAATCGTTCGTTACAATTTGCGTCACATATTGATCGTTAGCCGTTTTGACAAAGGCATCCGACTCGTCACAATATTTTTTCATCATACTTGAATTTTTAAGAATATTGTATCTGAGATAATCCCCAACCAATTCATCATACACATCAAAAAACTTTTCAGTTTGCAACGATTTGTTTTTTCCTTCCCATACCATTTTACATCTTTCTTTGCTGCCTCTGAAAATAACTTCCACTCGTCCGATGCATCCGCAATCTTTGAGATTGATACCCTCCTGTGCAAAGCAATTGACATACAACATATTTTGAGGTTTTCTGAATCGGTACACATCCGACAGCAATGTCATTCTGTCTGCCGAATATAAGACTTCACAGCAATCCTCACATTCGATTGATATGTTTTCAAGTCCGTTTTCACCGCCGTATCCCGCAAGCACAATTTTGTGCCCTACATGTTTTTTTAACTTGTCATTGTCATAATTAAAATCTCTGTAGATAACCAAATTGTCACTCACATTTACTATTTCAGTGAAATTGTTGCATACAATACGAAAATCGTTATCTTCACGCTCCCTGTACACCTGATTTAATTCATTAAATGCCGGTTTAAATAAATGTCTGTATGACTTGTAGTAGCTTGTATCGTCATCATCATTTTGATATGCCGCGGCCATAAGTCTGCGTCCGATTTCCTTTTCCGGATTATACTCCGCAAATACCACTTCATCAACATCTCCGCCGGCATCCTTGTGATAAATGTTTATACTCGGATAGTCGGATTGCTGATTGCCCACGGCAATAAGCATCGTATCATCAGGAAGCTTCATTTCAATCTTCTGCTTGAGCATTTTTGTTTCCCTCCTTTTCATTTTGTTTTTCAACAGCACTCGCCAGTCTTTCAATCGCTTTAATAAGACTCGGCAACTGCAGTTCAAAAAATCTTTTGCCATATACGGTTTGATGAAATTCAAGTCCCATTTTTCTTTTCACCTCCCCGTAAAATAATTTGTTCATTTCTTTCTCTCCTTTCTTTGATTTTGATATATTAAAAGCGGTACATTCCGCTTTTAAGCAATAAAAAAAAGCAGAAACAACAACCTTGTTTCAGGTTCATCATTTCTGCTGCATAAGTACGGACATCCCGCATAAAACAAAAAAGTCAACAGCCACTATGCCCATTTAGGCATAGATACACTGTTGACTTTGATTACAAACACGACATCCTGTGTGCTGAAATCGTAAAATTACGATTCGGATATCTCCACGCACAAATTCATTTACGAAAATATTATACCACAACATATAGCGTTTTGTCAAGTAAATATACAGCGTATATTGTGATATATAAACTTTTTCTATCGGTTACATAACAAGTTTACTTGTAAAGTTCATCACCGGCTATGCAAATATAATCATTTTCGTATTTTTCGCAACCTTTAGCTGAAATAAAACCGATTTTTTCTACATTTATTCCCTTAATATTTCTAATCTTTTCGGCCTCTTTTTCCATTTCCCTTTTAGTCATAATATCGGCATGATACTTCACTTCGTAAATATCATAGACATCCCTGCGTTGCAATGCAACATCAAATTCTCCATTCGTTTTGGTAACACTGTCATCATAATAATAACTTCCAATATTTGTAACGCCTTTAAGGTTACCTGATTGAGCTTGCAATGAGAAATAATCTCTGCACAATTCCTCAAAGCGATGAGAAACAAATGTAATAAGTGGTTCTTCAATATACTCGGTGTAAAATGCTTCCGCTCCCAATACACGCAAGGCACTCTTGTTTTTGTAAACAAATGCATAGTAAAACCGAAGAATATTATCATTGATTTCGTATGCTGTTTTTTTATTATCATCCGGTCTGTTGATGGGATATGTTTTTGAGATAATTTCCATAC
>CAYWUE010000090.1:0-4344 GCA_964461415.1 uncultured Eubacterium sp. | reverse complement strand
TTTGTAAACCATAAAACAAAGTCTGTCTTATTTTTCTTATTTTCATCAACATCTACATCATCACGAACACCTTCCATAAGGTCTTCTTCATCATGACTTGTAAGTGTATAATATTCTTTCAACTTAGAAGTGTCAAAATACACATTACCACCTGCAATATAAGCATAGCCTTTTTCAAGTAATGATGAAATCATATGAATAAATTCATCAATACAATTTGTAGCAGGTTCAACCACATCAGGAGTTTTGATATTTAATTTTTCACAGTCCATGAAAAATGCATCTGTATAAAACTTTGCAATTTCCATAACCGTCTTGTGTTCTCTTTTTGCGCCCTTTAACATTTTATCTTCGCCGGTATCAGCATCACTTGATAAATGTCCAACGTCAGTAATATTCATTACACGCTTTACGTTATATCCTTCATATCTCAACTCTTTTTCAAGTACATCTTCCATAATGTAACTTCGAAGATTCCCAATATGTGCGAAGTGATATACTGTAGGTCCACACGTATACATACTAACCTTATCCTCATATACCGGTTTAAATTCTTCTTTTTTCTTTGTCAAAGTGTTGTATATTTTCATCATAACCTCCTAGTGTTTTTTAATCATTTTTTCGCTAATTCATTTATCATTTCCATCATTTTCTGATTTTCTTCACTTAAACGTTTTAATTCATTTTGAACCGGACGTGGAATGTGAACCTGGTCTAAGTCATTATGTGGAATCCTCACATCGTCCTGCTTTACTACAATACCTGGAACTCCGACTACTGTAGAATTAGGCGGAACCTCGTCAAGCACAACTGAGCCTGCTGCAATTTTTGAATTATCACCTATTGTAAATGAACCCAGAACTTTTGCTCCTGCTCCTACCATAACATTATCTCCAAGTGTCGGGTGTCTCTTGCCTTGCTCTTTTCCCGTTCCACCAAGAGTAACACCCTGATAGAGGGTAACATTATCTCCTAGAATGGCTGTCTCACCAATTACCACTCCATGTCCATGGTCTATAAAAAGACCTTTTCCAATAGTAGCTGCCGGATGAATTTCTATCCCAGTCTTTCTAGCCGTTCTCTGTGAAATTCTTCGCGCTCTGAAAACTTTACCTTTTTTATATAGTCTGTGAGCTTTTCTATAATTATAAATAGCCCAAAAACTTGGATATAATATTGCTTCTATATCTTTTTTTATAGCCGGATCTCTATCCTTTATTACTTTTACTTCTTCCTTATAATAACTCCAAAATCCCAATTTACTACACCTTTTCTTCTACTCGACCTGTTTTAACTATTATATGACTAAAATAATATTTTCTATTACAAATGTGCTAAATTACACATTATTCTGTCCAAATGTAAATATTTTTTCAAATTATTCATTTATAAAAATCTGTTCATATATGTTTCAAAAACATTTTTCTTATAAATAATCATTAATAAAAAAGCTTCCTTTTTTGCATACTAAAGGCAAGCCCTCAATTATCTTATAACCAAAGATATGAGCTGTTAACTGCCCAATTGTCAAATCAAACTCTATTTCTTCGTCTAATTGTTCTTCATTCACCTTATCCAATTTTACATTACCATGGCCGTATGTCAATATAAAGCAGCCATTATTTTCTTCTATTATAGAATCACTAATTCTTAAAACTTTTCGACCTACACCCCTGAATCCTAACATTCTTACAGTCTTTCTTATGTTAATGATTCTTGCCATCACATAAGGTTTCTTTTTATTTTCAAGCCAATTAAGCGACTGAATGGAATTGTCCAAAACTTCCTCTAATATCTCCCCATCAAGCCATATTCGATAGCCTACAATCACCTTGTTTTCTACATAGATATCAATATCGCCACCTTCTATTTCCATCAATTCCTTAAGTTTTTTAAAATAATCAATATCCTTTGCAAGGCTAACGCTATAGTTCTTTTCCATTGCTGCCTGAGCAAAAATAGCCAATCTTATTAAATCTGAATTTTCTGCTTTCCTATATATGAGGGAATGCGTAGCTTTTTTTCTCTGTTCAACAGGCTTCATTTCCTGCTTGTCCATAACATATTCAAAACCTAATTTTTTATAAACAAGAGCTTTTTCTTCATTCTCCGGAATCAGATATGTAAAAGCCTCCATATCAAGAAACATGTCCTTAATCAGGTATTTGAAAGTTTCAGTCATAATCCCTTTGTTGCGATATTCTTCATACGTTCCAACGCCATAGATATATATTATGTTAGTTTTTAATTTCCCAATCACAACAGTTTTCGGAATAAGATGAGCACAATTAACTATTTTATTTTCTTTCTGATTTACGATAATGTGATTATTAGGTAATCTATTTTGAAAATAATAATCCGTATATTCTTTTGTATCATTAAAACAATGCTCATATAATGGTCTGATATTTTGTTTTTCACTATTTTCAAGATATCTAATCATAAATTGCCTCCAAATGCTTAAATGGAAGCCTTAAAACAAAATCTTTATGAAATCTAATATTTTCATCATTCGGCATGCTTCAAAATTCGCTTATGCATGTTAATCAAGCTTTTGTACCGTTTTAACATCTTTCCATATTAAACATTTTATTTTTGAATAATCGTATATTTTTCAACCATATAAATAGGGTTGTAGGATAGTTTTGATTTTCTAAGTCCATCTAATCCCATATCATCTTCCCTGTTTTCTTTTTTTGCCATCGGGAATGCCTGTTTTAAAAACTCGCTGCATATATATGGGTAAAGTCCCCTAATATTCGGATTTGCTTTTTCTACAGGAATGTATACCATATCTTCTTTTTCTTCGTAATTTCCTATGGTAAATCCTTCTAACCTGTTATCAATATAGACACCACCGATTTTGTACTCAAATACATCCTCATGTTCTAAAATAAATTCAATCCCTACAGTTTCGCTGTCTATAAATTCCTGTTCCTCTATATAGGTTTTATTGTTTTTCCATTTCTTTAGAAATTCCATAATTTCCTGTTTATTATTTTTTGTCAAAAATTTAAATTCATATCTTCCATCATACTCTTTTTTAAAATAATTTAAATGATTCTTCTTTTTGTGATATTTTTTTCCGCTAAATGTTCTTAGTTTTTCCGCATCATATACATAGTCTGCATATGTTCTATCCGGCACAATCACATATTCTTCCTCTGACAAATTTAATATATCAACCGCAGCCTTATCTACAACATACATTACCATTTTTTTATTTAGCACATTATTAAAATAGTCTTGTGTCTTTAGAAAGCATTTTTTTAAATCTTCATCTTTACAACAAGGAATTGCAGAATAATAGTGGCCATCTTCACTTTTTGCTACCCACATCAATCCTAAATCATCTGTAAAATACCATGTAGGATAACAATTAAGCCACAAATATAAATCAAGTATATTGCTGTCTGCCGTTTCCGGTCTTCTCATCTGATAAAACCTTTTTATTATGCTGTAATCTTCTATTTTTATCTCTTTAATATTAAAATCATTCATTTTATTTTTCCAGTAATACTATAGCCTGTGATGAAATTCCCAATCCTTCTCCTGTGAAACCTAATCCTTCTTCTGTTGTTGCTTTAATACAAATCTGATTTTTGTTTATATTTAATGCATCTGCTATATTTTCTACCATAGCATCTTTAAAAGGTGCTAATTTGGGTCTTTGGCATATAATTGTCGCATCAATATTACCGATTATATTATTATTCGCTTCCAAAAGAGCTCCTACATTCTTTAATAATTCTATACTTGATATCCCCTTATATTTTGGATCTGTATCAGGAAAATGCTGCCCAATATCACCCAATGCTGCTGCTCCTAACAAAGCATCCATAATCGCATGAACAACCACATCTGCATCTGAGTGTCCAAGCAAACCTTTTTCGTATGGTATTTCTACACCGCCTAATATTAATTTTCTATCTTCTACAAGCTTATGAACATCATAACCCATTCCTATTCTCATTCTCTATTCTCCACTATTATCCGTTTATTATACATACTCATGCAGGGGTTATTATAACACATTTTCTCACAAATGTATCAAACAAAAGAAGGAATGTAAAAATTTAGTTATAAAATATTAATTCCTACATTCCTTCTTTTTATTTTTTTGTATAAAAAATAGCGAGAGGGGGATTCGAACCCTCGACACCACGGGTATGAACCGTGTGCTCTAGCCAACTGAGCTATCTCGCCACAACATATAATATATCAGTCAAAACAACACATAAACCTGTTCTAACTTAATATCGCTCTGCTTTATGCAAAGCAATAAAAAATAGCGAGAGGGGGATTTGAACCCTCGACACCACGGGTATGAACCGTGTGCTCTAG
>CAYWUE010000089.1:0-4748 GCA_964461415.1 uncultured Eubacterium sp. | reverse complement strand
CTGTGTTAACTGTTACTTCCGGTCTTTTATCGCTCACCGGAACGAGCGTTAATTTCCCTGCTGGCTTTGTGACATATGAGCCCAGCACCTCTTTGAAGGTATCCTTACCCATGAGCTTTTCAAAGGCAGTCAAGGTAATAAGGGACTTATTATAGATGTCCGTATAACCGGCACCCTTGGCAGCCTCCTCTACCTTTTTCTCATCAGTGAATCGTCTGGTGGACCTACCTTCTACGAGCTTGTATCCATTCCAGTGCTTACCATTCTCAATGGACTCTGCCTGGGCATACGCCATAACATCACTGGCCCACTTGGAAAGCTCGTCCGCCTTCTCCATTACCTCAGCAACTTCTTCATCCGATAAAAGTGCTGGCGGCTGGAACTCCATTTTTGCAAGTTCCAAAAAGCTCTCTGCTCTGGCCCTGCAGGTATTTCTTGCTTTACAAAATCTGCACCAGGATCCGGAAATAAACTCTCCTTCTCCCTTAGCAGCAAGCTCGGCCTTTGGCTTTAATACTTCCTCAGCCCATTTATAGAGCTCCTCGGCACTAATCGTCCAAGTGGAAATGCTGGAGAGTCTTGGTTGGAAGATGGTCATTGTGACCTGCTCGATATCGTACAAACAATCAAAGAGATTCAAAGCTCCCAGAGCATATAACATCATCTGCGGATTGTGATCTGCATAGACTGCCACGCCCCTTCCATACTTGAAATCCACTACATTCAGTTCCTTATCCGCGACTAAAAGGAAGTCACCGGTACCAAAACCGTCCGGAACATAACATGAGAAATCAAGATGCTGCTCGATGAGTGTCACAGGATCCTTGCAGGTAAGTTTGGCCTGCCCTACCAGGTCCATAATGAAATCCCTGTAATCATCAGTAAACTCCTCCATCTCATCAGTCCAATAATCAGAAGTTGGTCTCCTGCCTGCTCTCATCTTCAGTGCTTTTCGCACCTTCCATTCACAAAGAGCATGTGCTGCGGTTCCCTCTGCAGCAAAGGTTGTTGCCTCGTCCTCCATACCGGCAGTGAGCTGGGCAGATGGCGTACAATTCATCCATCTGTCCGCAGCCGATGCACCGAGAACACTGTGTATCTCTGGTGGCATTATGCACTCACCTCCAATCCAAGTGATGCAAGAAGTGCCTGATCTACCCTGGCCATATCAGCGTCGGTCAGATGGTCGGTTACTGAAATCACATCACCTTTATCAATAGTGGCAAGCTGCTCTGCCTGAAGAACGGATACCTTACGAAGTCCGGAATAATGCTGTAACACAATATGTGTTGGAAGCTCCAACCTCTTAAGCTGTGAAGTAAGGTACGCTACAATCAGATTTCCTGAATGGTCATTCCCTGCCTGGTTCTGAATCACCACAGCAGGGTGATTACCACAGACTACATGGCCATGTGGCTTTTTGATTGGATTGTCGACGAATACGATATCGCCTCTCTTAAAATCACCCATGCCGCACCTCCTACTTAAGCTGTGCTGCTTCTTCCATCAAAGCCGCATAATCATCAGGGTTAACCGCAGAGAGCTTGTTCGCTCCGTACTTTTCCAGCAGTTCCTTCACTTTAGAAGTAAGTCCGGCCTGGCTCTTTTCTGCCATGACTGCACGTACCTGCTCAATCGTGATACTTTTTTCTGCAGACTTCGTATCCTTTGCAACCAGCTTTTCCTCTGTCTTATTTTCCTTACTTCCAGGAACTTCTTCAGAATCAACCTTCATAGCCTGTCCTGCTGGAACTCCTACTGTCTTATCCGCTACTGCAAGAAGCACAACTGCTAAATCCTGATATGCTTTTGCTACATTATTAATTGCTTCAATCGGTGTCATATGCCGCTACCTCCTTAATGTCCTCTGTTGAAATGAGCTAAGAGTCTGGCTCTCCAATCATTTCCATCATTTTCAGTTACTACAGGTTTGTCCGGTTCCTTTTTCTCAGGCTCCTTTGCACAGCTCTTGTTGCACTGTCCTGCATATGGGCAGATATGTTTTCCTCCATCCGGATTTATGGTTTCTTCAATGATCTGCTTATATCCCACACCGATGCGCTCATTAATAATCAGCGCATCGTAGTTGATTTCTTCCATATCAGAGTTATAAAACTTAATTGGAATATGCAGCTTACGCGCTTCCTGGATTTCCTCAATCATGCCTTCAGTTACTTCATCAGCCAAAACGTACATTTCTTTACATTCAGCCAGAAGTGCTTTACCCCAACGCATTCCTTTATATCTGTCATATTTTTCATCCAGAAACTGTGTGAAATATAAATGAGGTGCAATCGGAATTCCTTCATATGAGAAATAGTTGCAATAACGTTTTACGTTTTCAATGTTCTTTTTGACGTCTCCTCTATATGGAGAACAAATAAAAATCTTGTCCATAAAATTTTCTTTCCTTTCCGGAACAGCTATGGTATACTGTTCTCAGTTGATTTTGGAATGTGTATCTTCCGTTAGCTTTCCAGGGCAGGTGGTTGATTCCATTCCTTTTTCTTTCACTGTTGCTTTCCACTTGTTTGCTTTTGAGCTGTTCTTCTTAAACGTTTGGTAAGTTCGTGATTAAAAAAAATAGCATCAAACTCCGAGAACGATAAGTTTAGCTCATCAACCAGAGTTAACATCTCTGCCGCTTTGAACTTGTTCTCTTCGCTACATTCTTTATGGCACATTGCTTTCTCTGTGATTCCAAGAGCATTTGCCAGATCCTTCTGACGAAGGTTGCGTTCCACACGCTTTGCTTTAAGCATACGAACATTCATCTCGCTTCCTCCTTTCGGTAAGCTTACACAGATTATATTAAATAGACGGTAAGTTGTCAACGCCTGTTTTACCATTCGTTTTTACTTTCATTCCAGATTTTCCTTTATTTACGAGGTTTTTCGGCATTTTCACACTTTCCAATTATTTTTTTCATTGACACATTTGGTAAGTTCTGTTATGCTTTCAGTAAATAAAGAAGCAAACCTCATTAACAAACGAAAAAGAACAATGATAAAAACTACAAAAGAGAATGCAAGAGTATTTGCGTGATTGCTGTAGTGCAGGACTAGATATAGCCAGTCATTAATGCAACAACCAGTTGGTGCTGAATTAAAATCATCGGGGCTGTATATAATAGAAAGGATCGCTTGGTATGATGGCCACACCATATGCGATAAAAAGTAAGCAGAAAATCCCCATAAAAAAGAAAGTAAGCCATACACTGCAAAATGCAAAAGACGCAGAGCTGAAAGAGCCATGCAAAGCATATGCAAATCCATATTTAGAAAGAGGTAAATACAATGAACGAAAATAACTTAGGAGGTAGGATTGCTGATTTATTGAAAAAAAGCGGTTTGACACAAAGAGAGCTTGCTGACAAAGTTGGTGTCACTGAAGTTTCCATGTCACGATATATCAGCGGAGATCGAACCCCTAAAGGACCGGTCATTGCTAATATCGCAAATGCGCTACACACCACTTCTGATTACTTATTAGGAACAGAAGAAAAAAGTGATTTCGATAGCGAATACTACCAGATTCATCGGCTAATCGCTCGTAACGCGCAGTATATGACAAGAAAACAGAAAACAGAGTTGGTAAATGCACTTTTTGAGTCAGATGACCAGGAAGGATGATTATTTTTGTTTTTACCCGCCAATAGATACGACCAGATAAAGCATGAAGTTCTTTTCATGTATGAAGAATGCGAGGTTGTATCTTATCCCATTGACTGTTATGAGATTGCCCGGAAATTATTCTACACACTTGTTCCGTATTCTTCTCTAACAGATCATCAGCTTAGACTTGCTATGGAGTATAGCTCCGATGGCTTTTCTGTATCAAGACAGATGCCCGATACTGGAATGTATCGCTGGTTTATCTTCTATAACGACTTTAACAGCAGCCAAAGACAACGATGGACAATTTTTCATGAGATAGGTCACATATATCTCGGACATTTTGAGAATGATGAGCTTTCCGATGAAGAAAAAGAAGCAGAAGCTAATTTTTTTGCAAAATATAGCATTGCTCCTCCACCACTTGTCAATATTGCAAGATGTAAATCCCCTTGGGATATCGAAATAATTTTTGATGTATCCGGTGAGGCTTCCATGCATCTTTACTCATACTATCAGAAATGGATGCAATATGGACCAATCGAATACGAACCATTCGAGTTACAAATGATTGAATTGTTCCAAGCAGCATAAACTAAAAGGACCGGTGCCATACTTTTTTACATAAGTTTGCACTGTGTCCTTTTCCTCACCTTATATGCTGTGAACAGCTTTGTGAACATCTTACTACATATTGTGTATAATCAGCCATTTATTGTGCTTGAAACGCTATATATAGTAGTGTATAATATTATTATAGAAAAATACATTTGAGAAAGGTGGTGAAATTTTGAGCCAGGATATGTACGATGTGATTATTCCGAATATTACTATTCCTCATATAGATGGATTGGAATAAACTTTAGCTGTCAGCAATAGAATTAACCAGTCTATAAATGTTGCCGGAATGTCAGCCGCACTTGCTACTGTTAGTTCAGTTGCTGCTTCTATTCCTACAGGAGCTTTAGAAGGTGCAATGACTGCCTGCAATATGGCATCTTCCATGCTGGATAATTCAATTGTTGAATCTACCACTTCCGCTGTTGAAGCATGTACTACTATTTATGATTCTCCCGCATTGCAAGCTGCATCTGAGGCCGCTGAGATTATCTCAGACAGTCTTCCTTCAAAATT
>CAYWUE010000088.1:0-4766 GCA_964461415.1 uncultured Eubacterium sp. | reverse complement strand
ATAACCAAACATCATACCCTGGTCACCTGCACCTATAGCATCTAATTCTTCCTCTGTCATCTTATTTTCTTTAGCCGCAAGAGCCTTGTCTACACCCATAGCAATATCTGCTGATTGTTCATCAAGTGCTGTAATAACACCGCATGTATCACAATCAAAACCATATTTTGCTCTGTCATATCCTATTTCTCTGATAGTTTCTCTAACAACTTTCTGAATATCTACATATCCTTTAGTTGTAATCTCACCCATTACCAAAACTAAACCTGTAGTAATTGATGTTTCGCAAGCCACGCGGCTCATTGGATCCTGTTTCATAAGTTCATCTAAAATAGCATCTGAAATCTGGTCACAAATCTTATCAGGATGTCCTTCTGTAACTGATTCTGAAGTAAATAATCTCTTTTCCATTTTTCCTCCTTTAGTGCTTATGCACATTCTTATATTCTAGTAACAAAGTGCCGCTTGTGGCACTTCGCGTGCGAGCGGATGCGTATGCATAACTACCTTTCCGTGAGCTGCGCATCCACAGCGGAGCGTTTTTATATAATAGGAAATTCAGAATAATTTTCTATTATATAAAAAGTCCACTGCAAAGCAGTGGACTTGAAATCAAGGTGTTCAAATCCTCTTATTGATCAATGAAACATTGCTCGGGTGGGCACCTTCCTGACTACGTCGGGGTTGCCGTGGCATCACAGATCCTTGTATCTCCGCCAACTCTTAATAAGAGAAATCATAAAATATGAATCTTTTATTTAACATACAAAATTATAGCATTAAATAGTAACGCTGTCAACATACATTTTATATTATCATCAACATTACTTTTTATATTACTATCAGCATATCAAATATACCATCTCTAATATATTGTTATAACTAATAACCTATACTTGTTTATTCTATTTGTTACTATCAAGAAAGATATTTATTTTTTTGTTTTTACAGATTTTTTAACCCATTTACTATAAATATCTATTCCAGCATAATTCTTCTTTGTAGCACGAACTCTTACATAATATTTCTTACCTTTTTTGAGATTTTTTATAGTATATACATTCTTCTTTGTGCTCTTAACTGTACTCTTCTTAAAATTTTTCTTTAAAGAATATTCAATCTGGTACTTCTTTATTCCTTTAACTTTCTTAAATTTTAAGGTAACCGTTGCCTTCTTTGCATTTTTCTTAATCTTGTTAGCCTTTAAAGATTTAATCTTTGTAGCACTAACCTTGTTAAGTTTTTTAATTGTAGCCTTTACTGAAGCTTCTGTCACACCTGCTTTAATTGTAGCAAACATGTTAGTCTTTCCGGTTATAGATAAGTTAAATGTAACTGCATTAGGATTTGAAGCTTCTTTTGCTCCATTAGTACTTACAACCTGATTAGGGAACTGTACTGTAATACTTGTCTTAATATCGTCTTCTTTAAGATCTATTCCCATCTCTTTATATGCAGCTAATATATCTACATCCCCTGCTCCCATAAGCGCGGCTGTATCACCACTAATATAAAATGTATCTGTAGTTACATATGTATCAAATCCTTCAAGTGCAAACTCTTTTTGTAATTTTCCTTTTTTAATATTTGTTGTTTCATCAACCACATAATATTCTTTTCCATCTTCTTTAACAGTCTTTACAGAACCTTCATCATCTTTTAGCATTTCCATCATGCCTGTAATCATAACTGTTGCTTCTGCTTCTGACACATTTTCACCTTGTGCCTTTGACATTTTAATATACCCCTGAATAAGTGCCTGCTTGTCAAGTTTAATATTTGTTGTCATCTTAGCACTTCCATCACTATTAATAACTACGGTTGATTTCTGTGTGGCACATCCTGTCAATGCTAATGCTATAATAAGCATCAATGCTACTACCTTCGTTTTAATTGTTTTCATATAATTCCTCCTTTTAAAAACAATCAGAAATCTCCTCTAAGAGATTCCACCTCAAAGCACAGTCGCTTTTGCGACATTTTTTACACCAGTACACATCCTAAACGGAACATTTTATGTAATAGGAAGTTCAGAAGAATTTTCTATTATATAATAAAGTGCGCTTGCGGCACTTCGCGTGCGAGCGGATGCGTATGCATAACTACCTTTCCGCGAGCTGCGCATCCATAGCGGAGCGTTTTTATATAATAGGAAATTCAGAAGAATTTCCTATTATATAAAAATAGTGTCTGTATTGCTATACAAACACTATTCTATCACAATTGATACACAATTACACTATATTTTTTATTTTCCCTGATTTCTAAACTGAACAGGTGTCATACCATATTTTTTCTTAAATAATCTTGTAAAATGCTCAACATTCTGATATCCGACTTTTTCAGCAATAACTTCTACTGTCATATTTCCACCTTTGAGTAGTGTTCTTGCTTTTTTCATCCTTACATTCTTCACCAACTCACCGAAAGTTTTTCCTGATTTTTCTTTAATATATTTAGATAAATATGGTTTTGAAAGATGAAATTGAGCTTCTAATTCATCTAATGTTACTGTAAGATAATTTGTATTAATATAATTAAGTATTTCTGTCAGTCTTGCATCCTGAAATCTTTTGTCCCCCGATACAGACACCAACTGATTTACTGCAACTGTAAGTGCCAAAATAGATGACTTAATAATATCTTCATCTATACCAACACCCCAATACATCTTATCATCATAGCTAATTCCCACATATGAAACCGCTTTTGATGATGAACCTCTTGACAATGAATGTTCCTCATATACTGATAATTCATAACTAATGTCAAAATACTGTTTAAATGCATTACTAACTGCATCTAAACGACCATTACCTGTACTCTTTACAACTCTTGTACCTTCATTTTGTGCAATTGTAACTTCTGCTACAATTCCATTATTCTGTACATAATGAGTTTCCGGAACACTAAATACGCTATTATTGTTGATATATCTGTCCTCAAATATCTGGTAAACCCATGCAGGAGATAATTCCTTATGTTCCCTATCAGAAACATCTTTAACAGAATATCCTACTTCCTCACGCATCTTTTCAGGCAATGATAAACCATAGCTCTGTTTTAAGATATAGCTTACACCGCCCTTTCCGGACTGACTGTTAATTCTAATTACATCAGAATCATATGTTCTTCCCACATCAACAGGATCAATCGGCAAGTATGGAACAGTCCATGTATCATCATTATTTTCAGCTCTGCATACCATGCCCTTTGAAATAGCATCCTGATGTGAACCCGAGAAAGCAGTAAATACCAATTCTCCCGCATATGGCTGACGTGGTCCAACATCCATTCTTGTAACTCGTTCATACATTTCGCAAATTTCAGGCATATTGCTAAAATCAAGATTAGGATTTACACCATGAGATGCCATATTCATTGCCAAAGTTACAATGTCTACATTTCCGGTTCTTTCACCATTTCCAAACAATGTACCCTCTACTCTGTCTGCGCCTGCTAAAACGCTAAGCTCTGCACTTGCAACACCGCATCCTCTGTCATTGTGTGGATGTACGGAGATAGTTACTGCATCACGATATTTGAGATTCTTGTGCATATATTCTATCTGAGTTGCAAAAACATGAGGCATTGCATTTTCAACAGTTGCCGGAAGGTTAATAATAACCTTGTTGTCCTTTGTAGGTTTCCATACATCAAGAACTGCATTACAAACATCTAATGCATAATCAAGTTCTGTTCCCGAAAAACTTTCCGGACTATATTCAAAAGAAAAATTGCCTTCAACTTCATTTGCTAATTTTTGCAACAATTCCGCACCATCTACAGCAATCTGTTTTATTTCTTCCTTACTCTTTTTGAAAACCTGTTCTCTCTGAGCCACTGATGTAGAATTGTACAAATGAATAACCGCATGCTTTGCACCCTTAACAGCTTCAAAGGTTCTTTTAATAATATGCTCTCTAGCCTGCGTTAAAACTTGAACTGTAACATCATCAGGAATCATATTTCGTTCAATTAATGCTCTCATAAAATTATATTCTGTTTCTGATGCGGCAGGAAAACCAACTTCGATTTCCTTAAATCCGATTTTTACTAACATCTGAAAGAATTCCAATTTTTCCTCTAAGCTCATAGGTTCTATAAGCGCCTGATTGCCATCACGTAAGTCAACACTACACCATATTGGTGCCTTGTCTATATATTCTTTTTTAACCCAGTCATAAGTAGGATTCTCTGGCATAAAATATTGTCTTTTATATTTTGCAAAATTATTCATTTTATTTTTTGTATAATGTATCTCTAATACATTAATACGCTCCTTCCTTCAAACTCAAAATTTTTAATTTTAAATAAAAAAATCCACAATTCTTAATCGGAATTGCAGAGACGTAATTTTTTGTGTACGCGGTACCACTCTGTTTCATGTAATACATGCACTCTACGGATGCATAAACATCCTATCCCTTTAACGGTGGAATCCGTCCTAACCTACTTATATCATATCAAAAACTAAAATAAAAATGACATATATTCAGCCAGAAGCTCCAAGGCGAGTTCATTATCTCGTTTCTATCATCTTCCACCTACCGATGACTCTCTGTAACCACTTAATAATTACTATTCCTCTTCGTAGCCTTTAATTTTCACATTGGGACTATGATATCATAAAAATAATCAATTTTGTAGTGGCGATTTTAATCACTTTTCTTGATGTTTTTTAATCTATTAACCTAAATAGAATCAACTCAAAAAAAAAAAAAAAAAAAAAAAATAAAATAAAAATAAAAAAATATATATATATA
>CAYWUE010000087.1:0-4930 GCA_964461415.1 uncultured Eubacterium sp. | reverse complement strand
AACAGCGGCTTATAGCCGCAGAGCAAACCACCAGCTGAGCTGGTGGTCATGATTTGAGTTAACAAAAGTAGTATAACAATAATAATATTAATGAATAAAAATTAACTTTGTGCAAAATCCACAGAAATATGTAAAAGTGCAAAAAAATAATTGAAACGTCTTCATAAATATAAAAATATCAAATTGAAACGTTTTTGTTATGAATTTACAAAATGAAACAAATTGCGATAAAAACGTTACAATTACGATGAATAGTAGTATAATTTCAAATCAAGGGGATAAATTTTTATAAAAATTCAGGAGGAAAATGTTTATGAATTGTGTAAAGAGAACTAGTTCATTTATTTTAGCAATTGTTCTAATGATGACTACCATATTTAGTGGTACAATTTTTACTAATGATGATGTTTATGCTGCACAGGTGGCTGATAGCATAAAAATGCCAATAGTGATTTATGATCACCTAGCAGATGGTTTATTGTTTGAGTATAATTTATATAATCTTAAATCAAACGAACTTAGTCTTGAGGGCGAGAGCATGGCAGAGATTACTGGAGCAAAAGAAAACGGTCAGGGACTTATTGAAAATGAATTAGGAGCAAATGGAACTCCGATTTATAAGAAAGAAGTTGTCGAAAAAGTTGCAGAGCTTGTAAAAGACTATATGCAGGAAGAAGAGGATATCGATTTTGATTTGTATAAGCAGCTTGTCAGACAAATAGTAAAGGAAGAAGGATGTGAAAAGACAATTCTTGGACCTGAAATTTATTCATTGGGAGTAAATCAGTTAGGTTGGAGATTTAAGAATACAGAATATTTCACAGAAAATGATGTAGATTACTGGAAGGATGAAGATGGAAATATAAAATGGCATCGTGAAGGGGATTGGTTCTATACATCAGGAGGAACTGACAATAAGGCGGTTTTTGATTTTGGAACATTAGAAGCCGGAGAATATGAATTGACATTTTATGATGCACAAAATGTTGATATAACAATTTCATATGAGAAAAATGATGTTAACATTGAAGTAAGTGGAACTAAGTTTACAATTGATAAAGATGCAAATGTTATTCTTAATGTGGCTTCAAAAGATGATAATGAAGGTAGCTTTACAGCACCAAATCTTTTGGATAAAGATGGAAAATTTGTTTTCGAAAACTTTACAAAACCACAAAATATGAAGATTGCAAAATTGGGTTGGCAATTTGATTCTGATTCTTCATGGACTAATTCGCAGTGGGGTGGAATAACTTGTGAACATGGGGAAAATAGTGAAATATACTATGTTTTTGATGTGACAGAAGGAAGAACATATGGATTACAGTATTTAAATGAAAATGAATTACTAGATTTAAAAGTTACAGATATGCGTGGGAATATAATAAGTGATGACGTATCAAAATTTACAGTTCCAAAAGATGTTGATAAAGTTAAAATCGTACTTTCATGTATATGTGATGAAGAAGAAACAGCTGTAATAAGATTTGATAATCTTGTTTTGAAAACTTTTGCAGATGTAGAACTTGGCAACTACGAGAATTCAAAAAGAAAATTTGATTCCATGGCAGATTTTGAAGATATAACAAATTGTATGGATTATGCGTATTATATTCTCAATACTTTTTGGACAGACACACAGGGTGATGTTACTGAAAAAACAAATTTGTATAAGACAATAACTTTGAATTTGAGGGATGAATATTATAATTTTACAAGCTCAAATAAAGTGAACTACGATATTGAAAAAGGAAACATTTATGAGGAAGAAACTGAAGAAATACAAGATGGATTTTATCCGTTAGATACAGATATACTTGGAGACAAATCAGATTTGACAAGTCCTTTTGGAAGTGGAAGCGACATATATAATGTATATGATGGACAGAATCATAACTACCATTTTTCAATGAAGGTACATTGTGAATTTTTGTATGAAGCAGATAAAAATCTTCAGTTTAAATTTAACGGAGATGATGATGTATATTTGTTTATCGACAACAAGCTAGTTTTGGATATTGGCGGAGCTCATTTAAAGAAAGATGGAAATGTTGATATCAATGAAATTGCAGAAAGATTAGGTCTTGAAAATGGAAAAATTTACGCTTTTGATTTCTTCTACATAGAAAGACATACGACAGCAAGCAACCTTGCAATAGAAACCAATATGATTTTTGAACAGGCAGATGCAAAACCATCTATCGTTTACAAAGATGAAAAAGGACAGAGTATTGAAGATGAAACAAAGGTTCCTGTAAGTGAAGAGGTTGGAATTGAATATTCTGTTAAGGCAGGAAACGATGGAATGTCAAATGTTACATTCAGAGACAATAAACTTGATGTAGTTATTGGAAAAGCTGGCATTGATTTAGGAAAGAACAATGTCTTTGTGAAAGATAAACTGACAGTAACTACATATGATATTGATGGTAATCTTAAAGAACAATATTTTATTAATGTCAATGACCTGTCGAACAATGAAAAAGTTGATGAGTTTACTACAAAAGTAGGCAAGATGGTTATCAATGCAAAGGAAATTATGACTGTAAGCGGTTTGTATAGAGAAGCGGGATATGATGGAATGAATAGTGAATTAGATGTTGATATAACTGCTCCTATGCATAAATATAGTGACGAGGGAAAGATTAAATTAGTTGATGAAAAGATAGCTGTTATTCCTGTTGTCGCGTGCATAAATACTGTGGGAAAGAAATTTCAGTATACAGTAAAATATGTTGACAAGGATACGGGAAAAGAAATAACAGATAAAAAAACATCAAATGGAGATTACAAAAAAGAAATTATAGAAAAAGCAATAAATATCAAGGATTACACGTTGTGTGATGATGAAAACAAAACTATTACAATTGGAAAAAAGGAAAATGAAATAATATTCTATTATTCAAAAAATAAAATTATTGAATCTAAGGATGGGGAAATTAAAAAATGTGCTGACAAAGTGATAATAAGCAAAGCAGGAAATGACAACAGAATGTTTAAGAATAATGCTGACAGCAAACAGGCAGATGAAGAAGATAACGAAAACATTTTAGCACCAAAAACTGGATACCACAATTTAGGAAGAAGAATGTATATAATATTGGTAATATCTGCAGCAGGTGTAGTTTTATCAGCAAGAAAGATTAAAGCAAAAAAATAGCTATATAAAAGGCAAATATCTATGATTCAGTTGTGCAGGGATTAAGAATGGGATTTTAAAACATGGTTAGATGTGTTTTATAATCAGTGCTTAATTCCTGCATAATTTTTATAAATATATATTTTCACTATAAATATTAAAAATAATCAAGTAATGTATATATTCGTATGGTTGAAAAAAATATCTATTTACGTTATAATTTATAAATTAATGTAACTTTTTACAATAGAGTGATTATACATTAAATTTCATACATACGCATACTAGAATAGAAAAGAGGAAACATAATGAATTTTAACGTTGCAGTTATTCCTGGTGATGGAATAGGACCGGAAATTATTACAGAGGCACAGAAAGTTCTAAACGCAGTTGGAGAAAAGTTTGGACATAACTTTAGCTATACTGAGATTGATATGGGAGGAATATCCATTGATAAACATGGAGTTCCGCTTACAAATGAGGCATTGGAGATTGCAAAATCAAGTGATGCTGTTTTACTTGGAGCAGTTGGCGGTGTAGTTGGAAAGGATAGTTGGTATGAACTTCCTCCTAATTTGAGACCGGAGGCAGGCTTACTTGCTATTAGAAAGGGACTTAATCTTTTTGCAAATCTAAGACCTGCATATCTGTATAAGGAATTAAAGGATGCCTGTCCGTTGAAGGAAGAAGTGGCAGATGCCGGATTTGACATGATTATAGTCAGAGAATTAACCGGTGGTCTTTATTTTGGAGAAAGAAAGACTGAAGAAGTAGACGGCATGCTTACGGCAACAGATACATTAACATATAATGAAAATGAAATTAGAAGAATTGCAAAAAAAGCTTTTGACATTGCAATGAAGAGAAGAAAGAACGTGATTAGTGTTGATAAGTCTAACGTTCTTGATTCTTCTAGATTGTGGGATAAGGTTGTTAATGAAGTGGCTGAGGATTATCCGGAGGTTACATTAACGCATATGTTGGTTGATAATTGCGCTATGCAGTTAGTAAAGGATCCGGCACAATTTGATGTTGTTGTAACGGAGAATATGTTTGGTGATATTCTCTCAGATGAGGCTAGTATGATTACGGGCTCTATCGGAATGTTGTCATCAGCAAGTCTAAGAGAGGACAAGTTTGGTCTGTATGAACCAAGTCATGGAGCAGCACCTGATATTGCAGGTCAGAATAAGGCTAATCCTATTGCTACAATTCTTTCAGCAGCCATGATGCTTAGATATTCATTTGACTTGGATAAGGAAGCAGATGCAGTTGAAAAAGCAGTAGAAAAGGTTCTTGAAGACAATATCAGAACAATCGATATTATGTCAGAAGGAATGACATTAGTAGGCTGCAAGGAAATGGGCGATGAGATATGTAATCGTTTATAATCTATAAAGATATGTTTATTAAATTATTAAATATTCAATGAATAAAAAAATATAAAAATATAAATGAGTTAAAAATTATAGAATATATAAATACTGGAGGTTATTATGAAAAGTGATGCAGTAAAAAAAGGATTACAGCAGGCACCACACAGATCATTATTTAATGCTTTGGGTATGACCGAAGAAGAAATGAATAAGCCATTAGTGGGTATAGTCTGTTCATATAATGAAATAGTACCGGGACACATGAACCTTGATAAAATTGCAAATGCAGTAAAAATGGGAGTTGCCATGGCAGGAGGAACACCAATTATGTTCCCGGCGATTGCCGTATGTGACGGTATTGCAATGGGACATGAAGGAATGAAGTATTCTCTAGTAACAAGAGATTTGATTGCAG
>CAYWUE010000086.1:0-5059 GCA_964461415.1 uncultured Eubacterium sp. | reverse complement strand
TAGAAAGTTTATTGAAAAAGGTGATAAAGTTAAAGTTACTCTACGTTTCAGAGGTAGAGAAATGGCACACATTAGTAGTAATGCACATGTGCTTGATGACTTTGCAAAGATGCTTGAAGATATTGCATCGGTTGTGAAAGCACCAAAATTAGAAGGCAGAAACATGACAATGTTTTTAGAAAGAAAGCGCTAAGCTTTAAAGATAATTAAGGAGGACAAAAACATGCCAAAAATTAAGACAAGCAGAGCAGCTGCAAAACGTTTCAAAAAGACAGGTACAGGAAAGCTTAAAAGAAGTAAGGCTTACAAATCACATATCTTAACAAAAAAATCAGCTAAGAGAAAGAGAAATCTTAGAAAAGCAACAACAACTGATGCTACAAATGTAAGGAACATGAAGAAGATTTTACCTTATTTATAATCTAAAGTTAGGAGGAAATAGAAATGGCAAGAATTAAAGGCGGAATGAACGCTAGAAAGAAACATAATAGAGTATTAAAACTGGCTAAAGGTTATAGAGGTGCCAGATCAAAACAGTATAGAATTGCAAAACAGTCAGTTATGAGAGCATTAACAAGCTCATACGCTGGTAGAAAGCAGAGAAAGAGACAGTTCAGACAGTTATGGATTGCAAGAATCAATGCTGCAGCAAGAATTAACGGACTTTCATACAGCAAGTTTATGTATGGTCTTAAATTAGCTGGTGTTGAAATGAACAGAAAGATGTTAGCTGAAATGGCAGTTAATGATGCTGAAGGATTTGCTAAATTAGTAGAAGTTGCTAAATCAAAATTAGCATAAATAATATCGAGATAAAAAGACGCTGTAGGCGTCTTTTTTTGTGCGAAAATTTTACTGGGTTTAACATGGGGAACATGGACACAATTTAATCACAATTTTTACTAATAAAATACACAATTAAAGACTATACTTTTGTAAGATTACCTATTATTGGTTTTAAATAAATTAGGAGGTGTGTTGATGAGCGGCATACAGATAGAGAATCTGGTAAAAACTTATGGCGATAATGTTGCTGTAAACGGATTAAATCTAAATTTAGAAAAAGGAAAAGTGTATGGTTTTTTAGGACCTAACGGTGCAGGAAAATCAACAACAATGAACATTATAACCGGCTATATTGGAGCAACTAGTGGTTCGGTAAAAATTGATGGTTATGATATTTTTAAAGAACCGGAAAAAGCTAAGAAATGTGTGGGATACCTTCCGGAACTACCACCGCTTTATCAGGATATGACAGTTAGAGAATATCTTGATTTTGTTGCTGAATTGAAAAAGGTACCGGCAAAAGAAAAAAACGAAAATATTAATGAAGTTTTGGAAATGACAAAAATTACTCAGGTTGAAAACAGACTGATTAAAAATCTTTCCAAAGGATATAAACAAAGAGTTGGTATCGCTCAGGCGCTTATAGGTATGCCTGATATTATTATTTTGGATGAACCAACTGTAGGTCTAGATCCTAAGCAGATTATTGAAATTAGACAGCTGATTAAGGAACTAGGCAAAAAATGTACTGTTATTTTGAGTTCTCATATTTTATCGGAGATAAGTGAAGTCTGCGAATATATATTTATTATTTCAAGAGGTCAGTTAGCAGCCGAGGGTACAGAAAAAGAACTTATTGAACAGATGGCAGGAGATAATAATCTTGAACTAGAATTGAAGGGAAATAAAGAAATAGTTTCAGACGTACTTGAAAAAATAGAAAATATTTCTGAGTACAAATTCATTGATGAAGATGCTACAGAAGATAAAGAAACTATAAAAGTAAAGATAGTCAGTGATAGAACTATTGATGTTAGAGAAGAAATTTTTTATGGATGTGCAAAGGCTAATCTTCCTATTATGGAAATGAGTTTTAAACAGAAAACATTGGAAGATATATTTATTGAATTAACTAAAGACTATGCTGCACCTGTAAAGAAAAGCAGATTTAAGAAAAAAGAAAAGCAGGAGGAAGTAGAAAATGTTAGCGATTTATAAGAGAGAGTTAAAATCCTATTTTACATCAGTTATAGCATGCCTGTTTATTTCAGTTATAACATTAATATCAGGAATATTTTTTGTTTACTATAATTTGACTTACGGTACACCTGAAATGTATTCAGTATATCAGTGCTTAATGATATTGGTATTTACTGTTCCAATATTAACAATGAAAATTATTGCAGACGAACGCAAACAAAAAACAGACCAATTGATTTTGACAGCACCTATATCAGTAGCAAAAATAATTTTAGGTAAGTTTTTTGCGTTAGTAACAATTTATATTATTCCAATTTTAATAATGTGCTTATATCCGATTATATTATCAAAGTTTGGTACAGTATCATTTAAAACAGCATATACGAATATTTTTGGATTATTCCTTTATGGAGTGGCTTTTATAGCTATAGGTATATTTATTTCCTCAATAACAGAAAGCCAGGTTATATCTGCAATTTTAAGTATTGTAGTGCTTTTTATGGGATATATAATGCAGTCTGTGGAAAGTATGATTTCTTCTACGGGAAATATTTTGACGAAAATACTTGGATGTTTCGATCTTTATACACCTGTACAGGATTTTTTGAATGGAGTAATAACCCTGTCAGCGGTTGTTTATTATATTTCTATAACGGCATTATTTTTATTCCTTACTTGTCAGTCTATACAGAAAAGACGTTGGAATGTATCGAAAAAAACAATTGGAACAGGAGTTTTTAGCGTTGGTTTTATAGCAATTGTATTGGCTGTAACTGTATTTGCAAATGTGATTGCTACAACAGTTACATCAAAGGTCAGTTTTGCAACGATTGATATGACAAGTACTTCGTTATATTCGATAACATCAGATACTAAAAATATGCTTAAAAAACTTGATTCAGATGTAACTGTTTATGTAATGGCGCAGGAAGCTAATGCAGATTCTACAATTAAGAAAACATTAGAAAGATATAAAACGTCATCAAAACACGTTAAGGTAGAATATAAAGATACGACATTATATCCTAATTTCTATCAGGAGTATACAGATACTGCACCAACTTCTAACAGCTTAATAGTTGTTAATGAAAAGACTAAAAAGTCAAAGGTAGTAGATTATAATGACATTTATGTATCTGATTCATATTCATATTATATGACTGGTTCAAGCAGTGCAACTTCATATGATTGCGAAGGACAGTTAAATAGTGCTCTTGCTTATGTTAGAACAAATGAAACATACAAGTTATATCAGGTAGAAGGTCATGATGAGGTTGTTACAGATTCATCAAGCTTTGGAACAATCAGCAATCTAGAAGAAATAATCACAAAGTATAATGCTGAAATTGAAAATATTAAACTCATTAACAGAGACAAAATAACAACAGATGAATGTGCAGCACTTTTGATTCTAGGACCTGAAAAGGACTATACAGAGGAAGAAGCTAAAATAGTAATTGATTATTTAAATAATGGCGGTCAAGTAATTATTGCACTTGAAAATCTTACAAGTCAGAGTGTTGACAAACCTAACTTTAATTCAATATTGTCTGAACTTGGTATAAAGGTTCAGTCAGGTGTTGTTGCAGAAAATGACAGTTCATTTTATTCGACACAATATGGACCATGGTTTGCTTTTGCGGAAGGTGAAGCAGGATATGCAACAGGACTTTCAAGTTATGTATTTGCACCATATTCCGCAGGACTTACAAAAGCAGCAGATGTAGATGATTCAATTACCTACACAGCATTAGCTAGCACATCTGATGACTCGGTTTTAAAAACAAATGCAGCAAAAGCTACAAAGTATGAAAAGGAAGATGGGGACGTAGATGGACCGTTTGACTTAATTATAGCTGTAGAAAAGACAATAACAACTGAAAGTAATGATGATGCGAATGAATCTAAAAACACAGAAGAAAGTACATCGGTATCAGATGATGCAGATTCTTCAGAAGATTCTGATACTACAGAAGATACAGATTCAACAGAGGAAACAAAAACAGCCAGGGCTTTAGTGTTTAGTTCAGTTTATTCATTGTCAGATTCGATGGACAATAGTGTATCTAATTCAAATACTCAAGTAGTTAATAATGCATTGAAAGAATATATTGATACAGAAGTAGAAACTGTATCGGTACCCGCAAAGAGTCTTTCAAGTGAAACATTAACAGTAACAGATTCAGGAACAAGAATGTTTGGGATTTTGATTTCAGTTGTATTGCCTATATTAGTATTAGCTGCAGGAATTGGCGTTTGGGCAAAAAGGAGAAAGAGATAATGAAAAAACAAAAAATACAGTTTATTGTTATGGTGGCAGTACTGGTTGTTTGCATATGTGGATATTTTGGAATAAATGCATATTACAAAAACGTGGAAGAAAAAGAAGAAAAAGAAAATGTTATTACTGTATTAGAAATAGAAAATTATAAGGATATAGTAAAACTGTCATATAATTGTTATGGCGAAGAAATTAATCTTAGTAAAACAGATGATGTGTGGAAAAATGATGATGATGCAACACAGAAAATGGATGCAGACTCAATCAAAACAGATTTGCTTGAATCATTAGCTATAGTAAAAGCGACACAGAAAATAGAAGAGCCGGATGATATAACCCAGTATGGCTTTTCGATAGATGATTCTGAAAATGTATCTGGTGAAACAAATAATATAGTTGCAACAGACAGTGATGGTAAGATAAATAAAATTTATGTAGGTGGTACAAATCCATATGATTCATCAAAATACTATATAATGGTAAATGATGATAAAAATGTATATGTGACTGATAGCACAATAAATGATGCTTTTTCAACATCAGTAGATGATTTAGAAGAAGAAACCACAACAGTGGCAGAGACAACTACTGTATCTGAACAGGAAGAAGAAACAAGCACTGTATCTGAATAGCTTGACAACTAATACGCTATCTAAAACTACATAAGTAATAGTCACACAACTAATACGTTATCAAAAAATGTGCTTGCTATTTAATCGAAAATGTAGTAAATTCTTATGGTAGCACTTTTGGGTGTGAATGCAGTTGTGGCGGAATTGGCATACGCGCATG
>CAYWUE010000085.1:0-5516 GCA_964461415.1 uncultured Eubacterium sp. | reverse complement strand
AAAATGTTGCCATTATATCAGTAGGCTGGGATCCGGGTATGTTTTCGCTTAATCGTATGTATGCAAATGCGATCTTGCCGGAAGGAAAGGATTATACGTTCTGGGGCAAGGGTGTAAGTCAGGGACATTCTGATGCTATTAGAAGAATTAAGGGAGTAAAAAATGCTAAACAGTATACAATCCCTGTAGAAAGTGCATTAGAAAGAGTAAGAGCAGGAGAAAATCCTGATTTATCAACAAGAGAAAAGCATGAAAGAGAATGTTTTGTTGTATTAGAAGATGGTGCAGATGCTGCAGCTATCGAAAAAGAAATAAAAGAAATGCCAAATTATTTCGCAGATTATAATACAACAGTTCATTTTATCAGTGAAGAAGAATTAGAAAAAAACCACAGTAAAATGGCTCACGGTGGTTTTGTAATTCGTTCCGGCAAGACTGGTATGAATAAGGAACATAATCATATTATTGAATATAGCTTAAAGTTAGATTCAAATCCTGAATTTACAACAAGTGTTTTGATTGCTTATGCAAGAGCTGCAAAGCGTATGTATGATGAAGGTCAGAAGGGCTGCAAAACAGTATTTGATATAGCACCTGCTTATTTAAGTGAAAAGAGTGGTGCAGAACTTAGAGCAAACTTATTATAATGGCGAGTTTCTTTTGCCATTCATAAAATCTAGAACTTTTTTTCTGGCAGCCTTGTTCTTAATTGGAGCAGGCTGCCAATTATTTGTATCTCCTGTATAAACATAGCATGGAATGATTTTTCCATTTTCTTTAAATATTTCGTTATTATCGTTTAAAGTTATAGTATGCTGATAAATAATTGTACGATTCTCAGGATGTCTGTTTCCACCAAAAATAAAATTTCCCATAGAGTAAATGATTGTTTTATTTTTATAGACTTCTAATGGCTGCAGAACATGAGGATGGTCTCCTATAATAAGGTCAGCACCTGAATTAATCAGAGTGTGACAAGCATTGATTTTCCACTGCTCCGGCTCATGAATAGCTTCTGTTCCACCATGAAAATAAATAATCTGATAATCACTTTTCTTTTCAGCTTTTTTTAGTGCTTTTTGAATGGAAGATACAGCATATTCACCGTACATGGAGACACAGATGATACCTATTTTAAAGCCGGCTTTTTTTAAATAAACAATTTTTCCTTCTTCGCCCCATTTTACACCAGCCAAATCTAACGCATTTCGTGTATCCTCATGACCTTTTGAACCATAATCATTTATATGATTGTTAGAAATTGAAACCATATCAATTCCACCGACCGAAAGAATATTAGCGTTTTTTGCTGCTGACTTGAACCAGTAAGCTTCTATATTAGGGTCCTTATATTGTCCTTTGTCGCTGACTTGTAAATTATTGCTGTCAGAAAAAACATTTTCGCAATCCGCAATTGTAAAATCATCATTAAGAAAATATTTGCTTACTTTTTCTAAAAAGTAAGATGGATCTTTTACTTTTGCCACATCATTAAAACAATTCTCGTAGTATGTATTTTCGTTGGTGGCACATAAGCAATCACCTACAAAACTTAATTGTATTGTTGTATTTTGAGGCTTGGTTGTAGTGGGTTCTGTAGTATTTTGGATGATAGTTTCTGATACAACTTCTGTAGAACCAACACTATCTTCTTTTCCTAAAATATTTGAACTGGTATCTAGTTTTTTCTCGGATAAATTAGCAAAGAATATAATTGTAATAAAAATTAAAATAATTGGTAGAATTATATATAAAGATATAGGTGATTTATTTTTCATATGTAAATTGTAAATTCATCAGTGATAAAATGAATTATTCCTTTCTTGAATGATATTAATAACTGTTGAAATTTATGTAAAAAATTATCAGCATTGTAAATATATTTTTTGATGTTAAATATGTTTAATTGTAGCATGAACAAGATATAAAATCAAAAATTATAGTTGTAAAATATGACAAAAATTATAATTGTAAAATATGAAAAAAGATATATAAAATCAAAAATAGCCGGTGTAGCAATAAATTTTAAAATATTGTTGATTTGTTGACATTTTAATTTACTGTGCCATAATAAATACGGCATAATATTAAAGAGAACGTCTAGAAAGTTAGAATTACAATTACCATAGTTTATGGAATAAGAACAGTGATGAGTTTGCATTAGGAGGCAATCTATGAAATATATGAGACAATTTGGAATCATAATGCTTGTGACCTGCTTAGGAGAAGTGTTGAAGCATTTGATACCACTGCCGATACCATCTAGCATATATGGTTTGTGCCTTATGATGATATTGTTAATAACTAAAGTTATAAAAGTAGAAAATGTTAAGGAAACCGGAACCTTTTTAATAGAAATAATGCCACTTATGTTTATTACAGCCGGTGTAGGAATAGTTGTTTATTGGGAGCAATTAAAAAATATGCTAATTTCGGTTGCGATTATGACAGTTGTATCTACAGTTTTAGTAATGGTTGTATCAGGACGTGTGACACAGTATTTTATACGGAAACATAAAAAGAAATAGATATTTATTTGAATAAGAAAAAAGGGAAAAAGATATTTTGTTCAGAAAAAGAGCAATAGAAAAATTATAAATGATTGGCTATTATTGAGATAAAACAGTAATAGATTTGATTTTGTGAAGAAGGGCGGTGAAGATATGAATGATTTGATGATAAATTCGACAACAATAGGTGTAGTTATTAGTATTTTGGGATATGAATTAGGATTATTTTTAAAGAAAAAATTTAAGATGTCAATTTTTAATCCGCTTCTTGTTTCTATTTTGTTTGTGATTGGTTGTTTGTTGATATTTGATGTGGATTATGACATCTATAATCAAAGTGCAAAATATTTAAGTTATCTTTTGACACCGGCCACGGTGTGTCTTGCAATACCATTGTATCAGCAGATTGAATTATTAAAAGAAAATAAGTTTGCTATTATGGCAGGCATTATCTCAGGAGTTTTATCAAGCCTTATTTGTATATTTGTTTTATCTTTGGTATTTGGGTTAGGACATGAAGAATATGTGACAATGCTGCCAAAATCTATCACAACAGCTATTGGAATGGTCGTATCAGAAGAACTTGGAGGATATGTTACAATAACGGTTGCTGTGATTGTGATTACCGGAGTTCTTGGAAACATGTGTGGAGAAGCAGTATGCAGAATTTTCAAAATAGAAGAACCTATTGCCAAGGGGATTGCCATGGGAACATCTTCACACGTGGTTGGAACGGCAAAAGCGATGGAAATGGGCGAGGTAGAAGGGGCCGTAAGTGGACTTTCCATTGTCATTGCAGGTATATGTACATTGATAGGAGCATCATTTTTTGCAAACCTAATTTGATTGTATATTTATTAAACTAGAAAATTAGAAGAAAAGAGAAAACATATGAAAAGAAAAAAACAAATGTCTGAAACTGTAAGGCTTGGAATGCTTTTGGCGTTGTCAGGTGGATTTATGGATGCATATTCTTATATAGAAAGAGGCCGGGTATTTGCAAATGCTCAAACAGGTAATATGCTTTTATTAGGAGTATACTTATCGGAAGGAAAATTTGGAGTGGCATTACAATATTTCTTTCCGGTATTTGCTTTTGCCATAGGCATAGCTATTGCTGAATTTGTAAGGGCAAAAGAAGGAAATAAGCTTCACTGGAGACAGATAACGGTTTTGTTTGAGGGGATAATATTGGCAATAGTGGCATTCTTCCCACAAAGTATGAATCTGATAGCAAATGCCCTTACTTCATTTGCTTGTGGTATTCAGGTGGAAAGTTTTAGAAAAATAAGGGGATATGGCATAGCTACAACAATGTGTATTGGGAACCTAAGAAGTGGTACTCAGAATATCTGTGATTTTATAAAAAATAAAGAAAAGAAAAGCTTGAAAAAGGCTGTACTTTATTATGGAATAATAGGTTGTTTTATTTTAGGAGCAATTTTAGGCAATTTCTTTATACATATATGTGGAGAAAAGGCAATTTTATGCTGTTCGAGCTTTTTGTTTATAATTTTTTTGATAATGTTTATTGATTAAAAGTAATAATTTATGCTATAATACTTTGGTCTGAAAAGCCATGTTAAGATAGGTATAATTATACTGACTGATGCATTAATAAGGATGCATTTTAATAGGGTATAAATTATATGCGGGTTTGTCATAAGATGGAAAACAGATATTGAGAGATAATTATCGGTGCGTGGCTCAGTTTGGTAGAGCGCTGCGTTCGGGACGCAGAGGTCGCAGGTTCGAATCCTGTCGCACCGATTGTTGTTATTTATGGAAACTATGCATGATATTAATATATTGCTTTTTAAGAAATACGGAATTAAAAATAAAAGAATTAATAAGTGAAAAACTGAAAATCATAAAAAGTTCGAAAAGATTCGAAATGAAAAATTATAAAAAAATATAAAAGATTCGAAATTTGTTGATTTTGTCGTTCAAATATGTATAATACTAAATTAGGGTACTTGGATTAATTTTAAGTACTCATTATAATATTAAGAAAAAATTAACAATAACATAGATATAAGAACTCGCAAAGCGAGTGTTCATTATATTACTATATTAAAGAAAAGAGGTTTAAGTAAGATGGCAGAAATTAATTTAAGCAAGTATGGTATCACAGGAACAACTGAAATTGTTTATAATCCATCATTTGAAAAATTATTTGAAGAAGAAACAAAACCAGAGCTTGAAGGTTACGAAAAAGGACAGGAAAGCGAACTTGGTGCTGTTAATGTTATGACAGGTATTTATACAGGACGTTCACCAAAAGATAAATTCATCGTTGAAGATGAAAATTCAAAAGACACAGTATGGTGGACAACAGATGAATACAAGAATGACAATCATAAAGCCAGCAAAGAAGCATGGGATGCAGTAAAAGAACTTGCTATTAAAGAACTTTCAAACAAGAAACTCTATGTAGTAGATGCTTTCTGTGGAGCAAATAAGGATACACGTATGGCTATTCGTTTCATTGTTGAAGTTGCTTGGCAGGCTCACTTTGTTAAAAATATGTTCATTCAGCCTACAGAAGAAGAACTGAAAAGTTTTGAACCTGATTTTGTAGTTTACAATGCTTCAAAGGCAAAAGTTGAAAATTATAAAGAATTAGGACTTAACTCAGAAACAGCAGTTATGTTCAATATTACAAGCCGCGAACAGGTTATTGTTAATACATGGTATGGCGGAGAAATGAAAAAAGGTATGTTCTCAATGATGAACTACTACCTTCCACTTAAGGGTATTGCATCAATGCACTGTTCAGCAAATACTGACTTAAATGGAGAAAATACAGCAATCTTCTTTGGACTTTCAGGAACAGGAAAGACAACACTTTCAACAGATCCTAAACGTCTTCTTATCGGTGATGATGAACATGGATGGGATGACAATGGCGTGTTTAACTTTGAAGGTGGATGTTATGCTAAGGTTATTGATTTAGATAAAGAATCAGAACCGGATATCTACAATGCAATTAAGCGTAATGCTCTT
>CAYWUE010000084.1:0-5615 GCA_964461415.1 uncultured Eubacterium sp. | reverse complement strand
TAACTTGTTGCTTTTATGACAAAAATATCCATTTATCTAAATTATTTTAATTTTTCTACTATTGTTTTAAATTTCATGCCATTTGATGCTTTGATTAAAACATTGTCTCCTTTTGAAACATAATTAAAAATATTATTTTCGAAATTTTCTTTATTTTCGAAATAAATAGTATCACAACCTTTTTCTTTTGCAGCAGTTGCAATATACCTAGCCAAATTTCCTATAGCTATAACTAAATCAATATTATTAGATGCTGCTGCATAACCTACTTCTTTATGTAGCAAAATAGAATTTTTGCCTAATTCAAACATATCTCCTAATATCGCTATCTTTTTGCCTGTGGCATTAGATAAAACATTTAAAGATGCTTTCATAGACATAGGGTTAGCGTTATAACAATCATCTATTACAGTTATACCATTTGAGACAAAAATATTATTTCTGCCACCTATGGCTTTTAGATTTCTTATACCTTTATCGATTTCATCTAAAGTCATACCAAAATGAGCACCGATACATACTGCTGCCATAGCATTATAAATCATATGAAATCCCGGTATTGGAATTAACGTATCAATGATTTTGTCATAATATTTTATTGTCACATTAGTCCCTAAAATACCCTTACTTTCGTATTTTAATGCCATAACATCTCTGTCAGTTTCTATACCATAAAATATAGGTGGATTTCCATTGACCTGTGTAACATTAGATAATTTATCATCATCACCATTCAATACTACAAGGAAATCTTTTGTTGCATAGTCAAACATTTCTGTTTTTGCTTTAAACACACCATCTCTGTCGCCTAAATTATCCAAATGACAGGTTCCTATATTCGTTATAACGCAAACATCAGGTCTTGAAACTTTAGATAATCTGTGCATTTCTTCAAAATCACTGATCCCCATTTCAATAACAGCTATTTCATGTTCTTCTCTGATTTTTAAAATAGTTAAAGGTTCACCTATTTCATTATTATAATTTCCTTCAGTCTTTAAAACCTTAAATTTTTCTTCTAAAACAGAAGCAATGATTTCTTTTGTACTTGTTTTTCCAACACTTCCTGTAATTCCAATAATTTTGCAATCTAGCTGCTTTCTATAAAATTCGGCTATGTCTTTTAGTGCCACTCCTACAGATTCAACTTTAATATATGGATAAACAGGATTATCTAAATCTTTTTCAGAAAGAGTACACAAAGCCCCTTGTTCAAAAACCTGTGGAATAAAATCATGACCATCTACACGATTTCCAACAAATGGTAAATACAAATATCCTTCTTTAATCAGTCTGCTATCCTTTTCAACTCCTGTTATTTCTCTTGTTTTTAAATTTTCATCACCAACATAAATCCCATTGCAGGCATTAGCAATGTTTTCTAAACTCATATTTTTCATAAATGTAAAATCCTTAATTATATTTATTTAATGAAAGTCCCACAAGATAATCGCATAATGTGGCAAAATCCATTCCTATCTCCCTAGCTTCCTGAGGAATAAGTGATGTTTCAGTCATGCCAGGCAAAGTATTGACTTCAAGACAATACATATTTTCTTCTTCATCCATCATAACATCTGCTCTTGCGTATGGTTCACAGCCTATAGCATTGCAAGCATCTTCTGCAATTTTTTGCATCTTTTTAGTTAATTCTATATTTAGATTTGCAGGACAAATTTCTTCTGTAGCACCTGCCTTGTACTTATTCTTATAATCATACCAACCGTCTTTTGGAATAATTTCCACTACAGGCAACGCTTTTTTATTAATTACACCAATCGAGAACTCTCTTCCCATGATAAAATCTTCAATTAAAATCTGATTATCAAATTCAAAACAAGTCCTTAGAGCATCCTCGTATTCGCTTTCATCATGAACCAATACAACTCCGACACTTGATCCACCATTACAAGCTTTTACAACTACGGGAATCTTCATTCCATAATCTGACAGTTTTGTGCTTTCACCTTTTTTTATCCATACACTCTTTGCCGTAGGAACTCCCTTTGACATAAAAATCTGCTTTGTCACGCCTTTGTCCATACCTATAGCACTGGCAAGTTGTCCTGAACCTGTATATTTGATGCCAAACAAATCAAAAGCAGCCTGACATTTTCCATCTTCGCCATTTTTTCCATGAAGCGCCATAAATACAATATCAGCTTTTTGACATATTTCAATTACATTGTTTCCAAAAAAGTTTTTTCTTTCGTTATCTTTTTTGACTTTTGAAGATAATGATTGTATGTATTTTTTTGTTTCTTCTACATCATACTGTTTTGTTGTATTATTAAAAATATCTGTATCATCAATTCCAAAATATACATCCATCAAAATAGCATTATGTTTCTTTTCTCTTAGTGCTTTACAAACCATTGCTCCTGAATTGATAGACACTTCTCTTTCTGTACTATTTCCGCCACAAAGAACAACTATATTCATTTTATACTCCATTCTGTTATATTTATAACTCTGATTTCTTTATATACTTATATTTTTATTTTCATAATCAATGATTATTTTACGCTGTTTGTCAGAAATTTCAACCTTTCCATCAAAAATTAAATCGACAGCCTCCGATGCTGCTTTCAAAACATCTGCATCATTCATAATGTCACCTAATCTAAATTCAAACTCGCCACTTTGTCTGACACCAAAAAAGTCACCAGGTCCTCTTAATTTTAAATCTTCGTTTGCAATCTCAAAACCATCATTAGATTTACAAAGAATATTTAGTCTATCTGATGCTTCTTTTTTACCGTTGCCATTAATAAAAATACAATAGGACTGATGATTTCCACGTCCTACACGGCCTCTTAACTGATGAAGCTGCGCTAATCCAAATCGTTCTGCATTCTCAACCATCATAACTGTAGCATTTGGCACATTAACACCCACCTCAACAACTGTGGTAGAAACTAGTATCTGTATTTCATTATTAGCAAAGCTTTCCATAATTTGATTTTTTTCTGTCGGCTTCATTCGACCATGCAAATAAGCGATGTTTATTGTCGGTGAATATATTTTTTTTAGCTTTTGTACATATTCAATTACATTCTCACCTTCTACAGCCTCGCTATATTCTACTGTTGGACAAATAATATAAATCTGTCTGCCAAGTCCAACTTGTTTTTTTATAAAATCATAAGCATTAGGTCTATAATCAGTGCTCACTACACAATTGGCTATCGGAAGTCTGTTAGCCGGAAGTTCGTCAATAATAGAAATATCTAAATCTCCATACATAATTATTGCAAGAGTTCTTGGAATAGGAGTTGCACTCATAACCATTATATGAGGATAATTTCCTTTTTCAGAAATAGCCTCTCTTTGCTTAACACCAAATCTGTGTTGCTCATCTGTAATTACAATTCCTAAATCCTTATATTCTACTTTTTCCTGAATAAGAGCATGAGTTCCGATTATAATATCAGCCTTGCCTGTTTCGATTATTTTATAAGCTTCTCTTTTTTCTTTTGCTGTCATTGAGCCGACTAAAATTATAGGATTAATCTTTAAGTTATGTTGGTTAATCAATTCAGTCAAATTATCATAATGCTGTTTTGCTAACACTTCTGTAGGTGCCATCATTGCACCTTGCTTACCATTAAAAGCTGCTGTTAACAAAGCAAAAAAGGCAATAATTGTTTTACCTGAACCTACGTCACCTTGCACTAGTCTATTCATTGCTCTATTAGAACACAGGTCATTTTTTATTTCTTCCCAGGTTCTTTTTTGAGCATTAGTCAGTTCATATGGCAATCCATTAATAATTTTCTTTAAATCATCATGTTCAACCATATAATGTTGGTTTGGAATAACTTCATTTTTATTTCTTAACTTTCTAATATTATATATAAATATAAAAAATTCATCGAAAATCAATCGTTTTCTGGCTATATATAATTTGTCTTTATCTATTGGATAATGAATATCTTTTATAGCAGTATTTAAATCAATCAAATTATACTTTTGTAAAATTTCTTTCGGAAGAAATTCCTCAATATCTATTAATTTAAGCACTTGCTTTACAGCTTTTTGTACTACATTATTAGTCAATCCATGAACTAAAGGATAAACCGGCTGCATTTCCCCTTTTTTTAAATCATACTCACGCAGACTAAAAATTTTAGGTTGTTCGATAGAAAAACTTCCATAATTTTCCTTTACAAATCCTCTAAAAATAAATGTGCTGCCCATTGTTAGCTTGCCTTTAAGATAAGGTGCGTTAAACCAGGTTGCTTTGATTGCATTCCCTTCATCGTCTCTAAGAAATCCTGTAACAACCTGAAGATTTCTAACTTTTTTAATCGTTACATTTCGCACAACTGTAGCTTTAATAGCCTGCGTTCTGTCACATTCTAAATTCCTGACAAAAATAGGTTCTTCAAACGTGTCATAATATCGCGGATAATACTTGAGTAAATCCTCTGCTCTTTCTACTCCGGCACGATAAAATAATTGTTCAGTTTTTTCACCAATTCCATTTAAATTTTTTAATTCCATTGCGCTTAAACCTCTGCTACATCTTATCATATCCATGTTTTAATTTCTACCAAAATATCCATGGTTACTTTTGCATGATTTAATTTACAATGGCTTCATTCCTACTAAAACAAATTTATTTATATATTTAAGTCTGACAAAAAATGAATAAATTTTTGAAAGCATCACTTTGCGTGTAAGCTGATGCTATGCATAACTAGTTTTCCGTATGCTTAGCATCCACAGTGAAGCATTTTTATATTATAAGAAATTAGGTGGAGTTTCTTATTATATAAAAACACAGCTGTGAATATAATCCACAACTGTGTTGAAATTCTATATTTATTAAATTACATGCCCATTCCCATGCCACCGCCTGCTGGCATTGCCGGTGTATCTTCTTTTATATTTGCTACAACTGATTCTGTTGTAAGCAATGTACTTGCAACACTTGTTGCGTTCTGTAATGCACTTCTTGTTACTTTAGCAGGATCAAGGATACCGGCATCTACCATCTGCACATATTCTCCATGCAATGCATCAAATCCTGTTCCTGGTTCTGACTCACGAACCTTGTTAACAATTACAGAGCCTTCAAGACCTGCATTGTGTGAGATTGTAAATAGTGGTGCTTCAAGTGCCTTAAGTATAATTGATGCACCTGTTTTTTCATCACCATCTAATGTAGCTACTAACTCTGCAACTTTCTTTGAAGCATGAATATATGCAGAACCACCACCTGCAATGATTCCTTCTTCAACTGCAGCTCTTGTTGCATTTAAAGCATCTTCCATTCTAAGTTTATTTTCCTGCATTTCAGGTTCTGTAGCAGCTCCAACTCTTATTACTGCAACACCACCTGCTAATTTCGCAAGTCTTTCCTGTAGTTTTTCTCTATCAAAATCCGATGTTGTTTCTTCTATTTGAGCCTTAATTTGTGCAACTCTTGCATTAATTTCTTCTGAATTGCCCATACCATCTACGATGATTGTGTTTTCTTTAGCAACCTTTACTGATTTTGCTCTACCAAGGTCAGCAATTGTTGTATCTGCCAATGAAAGTCCAAGTTCTTCTGAAATAACCTGACCTCCTGTAAGTATTGCAATATCTTTTAACATTTCTTTTCTTCT
>CAYWUE010000083.1:0-5694 GCA_964461415.1 uncultured Eubacterium sp. | reverse complement strand
AGAAATAGATGAAATAGTATCACAGGTTGTTCCAAAGCCACATATTTTGGTATCAGATAGAGCACAGATTCTTATGCCTTATCATATTGATTTTGATGCATATGAAGAAGAAAGATTAGGAGGAAAGGCATTTGGTTCAACAAAGTCAGGTATTGCACCATTCTATTCAGACAAATATGCAAAAATAGGATTTCAGGTATCAGAATTATTTGATGAAGAAACATTAAAAGAAAAGGTTGCAAGAGTAGCTGAACAAAAGAACATAATGCTTGAGCATATGTACCATAAACCACTTATTGATCCAAATGAGTTGTTAGAAACATTACATGAATACAGAGACATCGTAGAACCGTATGTTTGTGACACAGCATTATATCTTGATAATGCCATTAAAGAAGGAAAAACAGTATTGTTAGAAGGACAGCTTGGAACATTAAAAGATCCGGATTTTGGTATTTATCCGATGGTAACATCATCATCAACACTTGCTGCGTATGGTGCAATTGGTGCAGGAATTGCTCCTTACGAAATAAAGGACATTATAACAGTTGTAAAAGCATATTCAAGTGCTGTTGGGGCAGGAGAATTTGTAAGTGAAATATTCGGAGAGGAAGCAGATGAACTCAGAAGACGTGGTGGAGACGGAGGAGAGTTCGGAGCGACAACAGGACGTCCACGTAGAATGGGATGGTTTGACGCAGTAGCATCACGTTATGGAGTTAGAATGCAGGGAGCTACAGAAGTAGCACTTACAGTATTAGATGTATTAGGATATCTTGAAGAAATTCCAGTATGTGTTGGATATGAAATCGATGGAGAAATAACAAAAGACTTCCCGGTAACAGCAAAACTCAAAAAGGCGAAACCGGTATACGAAATATTACCAGGCTGGAAAGAAGAAATTCGTGGAATAACAGAATATGACAAACTTCCAGAAAATTGTCGAAAATACATAGAATTCATAGAAAAAGAACTAGGAGTACCAGTGACAATGGTAAGCAATGGACCTGGACGACATGAAATCATATACAGATAGGCATTGAGCCTCGCAGAAAAATAGAACATCTGACACGATGAGTGCTTGCACGCGGGAGAGTCAGATGTTCTATTTTTCTATGTGGCGAAAGCCACTGACGAAATAGACCGAAGGTCTATGAGTACAGAGGCTCAATGCCTATCTGTAAGAATTGGCAAAGTCCACTGTACTATTTTTCGTCTTTTTTATTTGCCATCTTGCTGAACATTAAAATAGCATAAATAATACAAGGTAAAACGACCATAGACCAAAGACTAGCTTTCCATGCTACTGAGAAATCACCGATACCAGCATATGTAAGAATAGCAAAAATTAGTGTTAGAATAATACATATTACAATTACTGCAATGGCAGCGATTGCTAAAATCTGATTTAATTTTTTCATTTATAAACTCCTTTGAAAAATTATAAAAGTTAATGTCTTTTATAGGAAAAATAAATCATTAACTTTATTTTAAAAGTATAAATTAATTATAGTTTTATTGCAATAAACAAACCAACTATTTCAGTTGATAAATATATTATAAAATAATATAATTAGGACAGTTAAATATGTTGGGATATTTAAATAACATATGAGTACATATTAAATATGTATTCAGTGAAAATGAATGATTTTTAATAACTATTCAAACTGGAGCAATAGTAAAAGAGAAAACCAGACACTACCTATTATGAAAGAGGAGAGTACATATGAGAAAACAATTGAAAAGAATTTGTGCAGTATCATTGTCAATTGTAATGCTTACAAATTTGATATTTGTATTGCCTACAAAAGCGGAGGAAGAAACTTTTATTACTACAAATTTAAAAGAAGATGAGGTAGTGGAACTGCTATCTGGAGATATTTACGATGTAGTTAAAAACTATGATTATACTGAAATAGTTTCGAATAAATACTGGAAAGAAAATAAGGATGAAATGGAGCAGATTAATTTGGCTCCTGATTCAGTAAAAATTTCATGGAACTGTAAAGAAAAAGCTTTGTACTACAATTTTAAAATTACAGATAATAAATACATGAAAAATGCACAAAGTATTGTAACGTTTGATGAAGAAGCTGAGATTGAAGATTTGTATGCTGGAACTAAGTATTACTATCAAATTTCAGCAATCTTTAATGATAGAACAGTAAAATCAAAAATATTTAGTTTTTCTACAGCAGATTTAACAAGAACGGTATATATAGATGGTGTAGAAAACACTAGAGATATAGGTGGTTACAAGACAGCAGATGGATATCGTATTCGTCAGGGAATGGTATATAGAGGCGGAAAGCTTGAAGACATTACTGCCAAGGGCAAGCAAAAAATGTATGCATTAGGCATAAAAACCGACCTTGATTTACGCAAGCCTACGCTCCAAAATAGTCCTATAGGTAATGATATAAAGCTGATTACCGTAAATGAAAAAGGTGCGCCACAGTATCGTCATTGGTACGGAGCAGATATTTGGAGTTCAGTAAATGATGATGCTGTAAATGCAAAAAAAGCATTAGTAAATGAAATTAAGGCTTTTGCAAATGCGGATAATTACCCTATATATGTACATTGTGCAATAGGACGTGACCGTACAGGTACAATTTGCTTTCTTATAAGTGCACTTTGTGGAGTAGAAAAGAATGATTTATATAAAGATTATGAATTATCTATTTTATCAAAAGCTACAAATGATAAAACAACACCGGAAATGCTGGTAAACTATCATTTTAAACAATTGTTGGAGCTGATTGAAGAACAACAGGGAAATAGTTTGGCAGAAAAGACAGCATCCTATATGAAAAGAATCGGTATTACAGATGCTGAAATAGCGTCAATTAGAAATATTTTGATTGATAAAAATGTATCTAAATATAGTCAGAATAGCAATGATGTCAAATCATTTGCTTCAGCTAGTGTACTGACTGTTTCATCTGAATCAGAAAACCTACAAACGATTAACGATGTTAAGTTATCTGATAAAACAAGAACAGTAAATAAATCAGAAAATGTTCAAAGGATTGAGGAACTGGAGTTTGCATGTACATGCAGCGCTTCAACGAAAGCAGAAGAGCCGAATTTTGTATGTTATGGAGCAAAAAATGTTTCCGTATTATCAGAACAGGAGGTTAAAGAGCAGAATATTCCTGAAGGATATGAAGAAAAAGTTGTAATTGTAGATAGTGACAGTGCTGATGCAAAGGGAGTATTATGTGATTTTTCTGATTATAATATTCCAATTTCGATTGTGGAAAGCATAACATTTAGAGTTTATGCAGGAAGCGGAACAAGAGAAGTCAGAATACCTATGCAGGGTGGTGTAGGTGAGCATTGGACTATGCAATATGCTGATATTACTTCTAATTTAAATAAATGGACAGAGATTACGCTAGACAGTAGTGGTACAAATTTTGGACTACATAGATCAATGGAAAATTTATCTACGAATAAATACTTGTCAAAATTAGAATTGGCATTAAGGACTAGTAAGGCGGATGTAGAATTTTATATAGACAGTATAAAAGTAAAACTAAAAGATAATGATAATACGCCTCCGGTTATTAACATAAGTGATGATGAAATTGATGTGACTTTAGATGGACAACTTCCTGAAATAACAGCATATGATGCTACTGAAAAAGTAAATGTAAATGTAGAAAAGGAATGGCCGATGAATGTGGAACTTGATGAAAAAGGTATTCCTAATGTTGTAGGAACTTATGAGTTGACACTTAGGGCAACGGATTTTTATGGAAATATCTCCGAGAAAAAAGTGAAAGTCAATGTAAAGCCTGAAGATAAGGAACCACCTGTGTTAAATGTTTCTACAGATAAGATTTATATATCTACAGGAACCATTGAGCAGTTAAAGGTTACAGCTACAGATGATAGTGGTAAAGAACCTAAAGTAGTATTCAATTGGCAGGATGGAGCGTTTGATAAAGCAGGAAGATTAGCAAAAGGAAATTGGAAACTTGATATAACAGCTACAGATGCATCAAATAAAAAAACAGAAAAAAGCATTATGGTGTATGTAGCAGATAACTATAAAATACAGGGAACTATTGTAGATGAGGAATCAGGAGAAGAATATGTAGGAGAGAAGGATCTAGAAGAACCTACTACTCCATCTTCAAATAATAAAACTGATAATACGACCACAAACAAGAAACAGGAACAGACAACAACGAAATATAATGTGACGAACAAAGTGTCAGTACCTAAAACATCAATAAAGAAGATAACAGCAGGTAAGAAAAAACTTACTGTTAAGTGGGCTAAAAAAACTAAAATACAAGGTTATCAGATTCAGATATCATTAAAGAAAAATTTTAAGAAAAAGATAAGTAAGAAGGTAAGCAAAGCTAAAACAACATCATTAACGATTAAGAAACTTAAAGCAAATAAAAAATATTATGTTCGCATACGTACATATAAGATAGTCAACAAGAAGATTTATTATTCGTCATGGAGTAAAATTAAAAATAAAAAGACAAAATAATTTATTTATTAAGCAAGAATTATTATAGAGTATGACTTTTACATAATATAAGAAATATATGCATAATGTGATATGATAAATAATATTGCAAAGATTAATGTCTATTTGTATAATAATTAAATGACTTATAACAAAATGAAAATTTGTTAACTAAAAACATTTGGAGGAAAAAATGGCAAAGAAATATTTATTAGAAACGTGGAGAGAAATAGCATATAATCAGGAACAAACTCAGAAGCAGTATGATGAATTCTGGGGGGCATATTTTGTTCAGGAACAGGAAGTTTATAAAGATATTTTAGGAAATTATGGAACACCAGTTAGTGGAACAGTTGAAGAACTTGCAAAAAAATATAATATGGAAGTTCTTACAATGGTAGGATTTCTTGATGGAATTAATGATAGCCTGAAAAAAGCTAATCCAATCGACAAACTCACAGAAACAACACAAGTTAGCCTTGATTATAATGCAGAATTACTATATAAGAATATGGTTGATGCAAAGGCAGATTGGCTTTATGGATTAGAGGAATGGGATAAGATTCTCACAGAAGAAAGAAGAAAAGAGTTATATAAAGAGCAGAAGCTTTCAGGCACAGTAGTAAAGGAAAAGAAAGTTGGTCGTAATGATCCATGCCCATGCGGTAGTGGAAAAAAGTACAAGCAGTGTTGCTTAAAAGCCTATAAATAAAGGGCATTTCAAAAATGTGATAGCTTAAAAAGTGAGTTTTGCCCACCGTTTGCCCACCAAATTTTGAACGGTGGGCAAGCTATAAGCCTTTTTTGCTTTCGTTTAAGTCACCGATGCGTTCAAATTCTGAAACGGCTTTATTCCTTAAATCGTCCGTATTGTGTATAAATTTCATAAAGATATCAAGGTTAAATACTATGATACAAAGGCTTTTAAAAATGAAGATAAATAACAAAGAGAAAGAGAGGACAGAGAAATGGCAAGAAGAAAGAATTATAACGGTATGGAGTATGTTGAACCAGCTAGTTACTTCTCAGAAGATATAAGACGTGAATTTAAATTAGGTGAGTTCAATGACGAAGCAGACGAGGACGAAGAAGAAACAGAAGAATAATAAGGAAAAGCAAGGTTAATAACAGCCTTGCTTTTTTGTTGGTTTAAAACCAATAAAACCCCCTGCTATGCAGGGGTGTTCCCAGTAAGCTTT
>CAYWUE010000082.1:0-5696 GCA_964461415.1 uncultured Eubacterium sp. | reverse complement strand
GTTCGAATCCTGTCACGCACATTTATCAATCTCTGACTTGGTCAGGGATTTTTTTAGCTAGGAACTCCTGTTATATAAAAAGCTATGCTATAAATGCACAGCTTAAAGAAAGTCAGTTATGCATATATATATCTTCTCGTAGACATTTTATTGTTAGCAGAACCTTCTTCTATATATAGTATAGCTATGTTGATGAAGTTAATTTTAAAAAATTATTTTCATGAAAAAATATTTATATTAAATATTTTATTTAAAATGCCTAGCATAGAATTTTCATTCAGAGTCGTTAAGATAATAGAATAATGTAGCCTTTATAAAAAAATGAACATTATGAACATATATTTACTTACTACTAAGTTTTTTGATGAAAAATGATTGTATGTATAATTTTTTTTACTTTTGAAATAATATTTGTGTAATAAAAAAAGGAGGAAATTATGTCAAACAATAATTCAAAATCAAAAAAATGCGAGTCAAATTATTCTAGTGCGAAGAACTGTAAGAACAAAGCATTGAACGAAAGTGGAATGGAAAATCCTAAAAGTAAACAATCGAAGAATAATGCCTCAAGAGATGATTATTTAGATTGTAATTCATCAAAAAGTTGTAAAGATTCCAGATAGAAAATAAGTAATCTATATAGGATTCATAAACATGATGTAAATCATTATATGAAACAATCATGTGCATATTTATTAGAGTAAGTAATTATATTACCAATAAGCTGGATGATTATTATAGTAAATGCCTACTTTGCACTATAATGTGCATACTAGAATATATATAATAATTTGAAATTTAGTGTAGAATGTCAATATCTAAATAGAGATTTTGACATTCTTTTATTTATATAATAAGCATAAAAACTGCCAGTTGTATTATCAAAGATAGTGTTCTAGTACTTCGTTACAAACGTGAGGGATTCTCTATCATGTAATTTCCGACAATAAATTTACGCGACCAGCTCAAAAAGATATTTTGACAATAATGTCTAGATGGATTATCATCGTAGTGTAATCTAGTACTTCGTTACAAACGTGAGGGATTCTCTATCATGTATTTTCCAACAGTAAATTTACGAGACCTAATTCACGTAAAAAGTTGACATTAATTTTGCTAGAGATTATCATATTTAATATGGATGATGAATAATTAGACTATGAATAAATGGTAAATATGACCTTGGAGAGGGTCGTGAAAAAATACTACTATATGATATAAGGAATATGTTAGGGCACTGTGTAAAATGGAGAAATTTAAACTTATTGCACCATGTCATTTTGGTGTTGAATCAGTATTGAAAAAAGAGATTATTGATTTAGGATATAATATTGTACAGGTTGAGGATGGCAGAGTTACTTTCGAAGGAGATGCATTAGCTATTTGCAGGGCTAATGTTTTTCTTAGAACTGCAGAACGTGTTATGCTTCAGGTAGGGAGAGTTAAAGCTACTACTTATGATCAGTTATTTGAGACAGTGAAAGCACTTGAATGGCAGGAGTTTATTCCCGAAAATGGTAAGTTTTGGGTTAAAAAAGCAAGCACTGTAAAAAGTAAATTGTTCAGTCCCTCAGACATTCAGCGAATTGTAAAAAAAGCTATTGTAGAAAGACTTAAAATTGAATATAAGGTTAATTGGTTTTCAGAAGATGGAGCAGAATATCCTATACGTGTATTTTTTTATAAGGATGAAGCTATTATAGCATTAGATACATCTGGAGATTCGTTACATAAAAGAGGCTACAGAAAAAACACATCCAAAGCACCGATTTCAGAAACTTTGGCGGCAGCTCTTATTAAACTTACTCCATGGAATAAGAGTAGAATTTTGATTGACCCGTTTTGTGGATGTGGAACATTTCCTATTGAAGCTGCTATGATTGCAGCCAATATTGCACCTGGTATGAACAGAGAATTTACAGCGGAAAACTGGACTAATTTTATAGATAAGAAATTATGGTATCAGGTCATTAATGAAGCATATGATAATATGGAAGAAGATGTGGAAGTTGATATACAAGGTTATGATATTGATGCAGAGATGATTGAATTTGCAAGAAAAAATGCGAAAATGGCAGGTGTTGAACATATGATTCATTTTCAGACTAGACCAGTAAGCCAGTTAAGTCATAGCAAGAAATATGGATTTATAATTACAAACCCGCCATATGGAGAACGTTTGGAAGAAAAGAAAGCTTTGGAACCTTTGTATAGCGAGATAGGAAAACGATTCAAAAACTTAGATAGCTGGTCGGCTTTTATAATTACTTCATATGAAGATACAGAAAAAAATATGGGGATTAAAGCGACAAAAAATCGCAAAATATACAACGGAATGATAAAAACATATTTTTATCAATTTATGGGGCCGAAACCACCAAAAAGGAAAGTTATAGATGAAAAATAAAAAAATAATAGCTTTTTATTTGTTACTTATTTGTTTTTTGTTAACAGGCGCAGTAGGATATACATTCTTTTCTAAGGGAAGTGTCCAAAAGAGTATGACAAACATTGATTTTAATGACCGATGGAAACAAATAATGGCAGAAGAGATTAATAAAATAGAAATTAAAATAATGGTTGATGGAAATCTGATCAATATAGAGGGAGGTACACCCTATATGACAGAGAAAATGGATCTTATGCTGCCTTTAAATATGATAAAAGAGGCTTTTAACTGTACTGAAAATGTATATAACGAAAGTAAGGTTATTATCGAGAAAGGTAGTAATCAGGCTACTTTATATATAGGTAGCAAGAAAATCAAGTTTAACGAGAACGATTATAAGTTAGAAAGCATTACAACTAAGAAGGATGAGGTTATTTATATCTCCTCAGCTGTATTTAGCAAATATTTAAATTATGATTATAGCTGGAATAGCGAGACGAATGTGGCATCTTTTGTAAGTGAGGCCATAGATGATTCTTTTCTACCATCTAAATATAGCTATGTAGATAATAAAAAAATGGTCAAAGTAAAGGATCAGGGAAAATATGGTACCTGTTGGGCTTTTGCAACTCTTACAGCCCTTGAAACATCACTTATGCCGGAAGAAGAATTTGATTTTTCTGAGGATAACATGATATACAACAATTCTATGTCAGAAGAAATTCAGGATGGAGGCGAATATATAAGAGCGATGGCTTATTTGATGTCATGGAGAGGCCCGGTTCTTGAAGAAGATGACCCATATGGAGATGGAGTAACTGACAGAGATTTAAAATCTGTTAAACATGTTCAAGGGGCGGAAATTATTCCAGAAAAGGATTTCGTGCAGATTAAAGAGAAAGTTTTTAAATATGGTGGTGTTGAAAGCTCTATGTATATGTCTATGAGTAGCGCGAAGAGCAGTTCTACATATTATAATAGAGAAAATAAAGCTTATTGCTACAAAGGCAATAACAAGCCTAATCATGATGTTGTGATTATTGGATGGGATGATGATTTTTCAAAAGAAAAATTTAATGATAAAACCATAGAAAATGACGGTGCGTTTATTTGCGCAAATAGCTGGGGCAATGATTTCGGTGAGGAAGGAATTTTTTATATTTCTTATGAAGATGAATGTATTGGAAGTAATAATATATGCTACACCAATGTAGAAGATATAGATAATTATAACAATATTTATCAGAGTGATTTGTGTGGATTTATTGGAAGCATGGGATTTGAAGGAAGTTCTAGTGTTTATTTTTCGAATATTTATAATGCAAAAGGTAATGAAAAGCTTCAGGCAATAGGCTTTTATGGTACAAGTACGAATTTGAAATATGAAGTGTTTATATGCGAAAATTTTGAAAATAAGGAGTCTTTAAACAACAGAAATCATATAGCAGCATCAGGAATCCTTAAAAATCAAGGGTATTATACTATAAAGTTAGATAGGGACTATAATTTGACAGAAAACCAAAAGTTTGCTGTTATTGTTAAAGTGAGTAAATTAGTAAATGATGAGGAATATAAGCTGATACCAGTTGAAATGGATAGCAAGGAAATTGTCGTAGAGATTGATTTGTCTGATGGAGAGGGCTATTTTAGTTCTGAGGGTAATAATTGGCAGTCTGCGGAAAAACAACAATGCAATATATGCCTTAAAGCCTATACAAAAGATAGATAAACAAAATATTACTTAGATAATAGAATTTATTATTTATATAATATTATAAATAATATACGAAAGTACAAATTGGGATATAAGATAAAATTAAAAGCATAAAATATAAGATAAATTCTAGAGGATGAAATTGATTATGATATAAATACAAAAAATTAGGATACGTAAAGATATTAAAGTAACAACAGTGGAGAGTGAAATATGGAGAAGATTATATTTGCAACAACTAATCAAGGTAAGGTTAGAGAAGTGAAAATGATGATGCAAGATTTTGGCGTAGAAGTTTGCACTATGAAGGATGCCGGAATCAATATAGATATAGAAGAAAATGGAACAACCTTTGAAGAAAATGCCATAATCAAGGCAAAAACAATTATGGAGGCTACAGGTCATATTGCGTTAGCTGATGATTCGGGACTTGAGGTAGATTATTTGGGTGGTGCACCTGGGATTTATTCTGCAAGATTTTTGGGCGAGAATACCTCATATGAGGAAAAAAATAAATATATTATAGAAAAACTAAAAGAGGCAAAGGGAAGCGAAAGAAGTGCAAGATTCGTATGTGCCATAGCTGTGGCATTTCCAAATGGTAAAATTGAGACTTGCAGAGGCACAATTGAAGGGGTGATAGGATACGAACAAAAAGGAACGAATGGTTTTGGATATGATCCTATAGTTTATGTGCCGGAATATGAAATGACAACAGGAGAAATGGCTCCGGAATTAAAAAATAGCATTAGTCATAGAGGGAAAGCTTTAGAGCAGATGAAAGAGCTTTTGAAAAGAGAATTAAAGCTTTAATAAATATAATGGATTATGGGAGAAAATATGATGAGAATATTGGTGATAAGTGATTCTCACGGACAATTGGAAAATTTAAATAAAGTTTTGAAACAGGTGGGAAAGATTGATAGAGTCATACATTTAGGTGATATTCTAAATCAAGATGAAAAATTAAGAGAAATGTGTAGTTGTCCTGTAACTATTGTAAAAGGGAATTGCGATTTTTATACGGAAAATCAGTTAGTAGAAGTGGTTGAAATTGGAAAAAACAGAATTTTTGCTACCCATGGACATAGATTTGGGGTGGATTGGGAATTAAATGACTTGTGCAATGCTGCCATAGATGATAGATGCAATATTGCATTGTATGGTCATACTCATGTTTCTAATGTTTCGTATTATAAGAATGTTATTGTTATGAATCCGGGAAGTTTATCGAAACCAAGACAGATAAATCCACAGCCAACGTATGGTATCATTACAATTGACGAAGATGGAGATGCAAGAGCGGATATTTACGTTATATGATTAGCAGAAAAAATTAGCTGAAAAAAATAAAAAAGTTGTTGACAAAAAGGTTTATTATATGATAAAGTAAACAAGCTGTCGGAAGACATAGCAAGTCGAAAAAATAAAAATATAATAAATATAATAAATTTTAAAAAGTTGTTGACAAACATTACAACATACGATATACTAATCTTCGTGCTGTTGCGGTGGAAGCAACAAAAATGACGCAGACGCGGGGTGTGGCTCAGCTTGGCTAGAGCGCCTGATTTGGGATCAGGAGGTCGCAGG
>CAYWUE010000081.1:0-6443 GCA_964461415.1 uncultured Eubacterium sp. | reverse complement strand
TATCGTGCTGATACTGACCTACACCTATTGCCTTTGGTTCAATTTTAACAAGTTCTGCTAACGGGTCCTGCAATCTTCTTGCCATTGATATTGCACTTCTTTGTCCTACATCAAAATTAGGAAATTCTTCTGTGGCAAGCTTACTTGCTGAATATACTGAAGCTCCTGCCTCGCTTACGATTATGTATTCCACTTTTGTTGGACATTCTTTTATAATATCTACAATTACCGCTTCTGATTCTCTTGAGGCAGTTCCGTTTCCTAATGAAATAAGACTTACATCGTATTTTTTTATAATATCTAAAACTATCTTCTTAGATTCTTCAATCTTATTCTGTGGTGCTGTCGGAAAAATAACTGTTGTATATAATACTTTTCCTGTATCATCAACTACAGCTAACTTACATCCCGTTCTAAAAGCCGGGTCCCATCCTAAAACCGTTCTTCCTGCAATCGGTGGCTGCATAAGAAGCTGTTTAAGATTTTGTCCAAATACAGTAATTGCTCCATCCTCTGCTTTTTCCGTAAGCTGATTTCTGATTTCTCTTTCTATTGCAGGTTTTATAAGACGTTTGTAACCATCTTCTATAGCTTCTTTTATGATATTTTTAAATTCTGATTCACCTGTTATAAGAGTTCTATTAAGAATTTCAATAATATTGTCATCCGGCATTTCTATCTTTACAGTGAGAACTTTTTCTTTTTCGCCTCTGTTAATCGCCAATATCCTGTGTCCCGGAATCTTATTTACTCCCTCACTATAATCATAATAATTTTCGTATGGTGTCTTTTCCTCCATATCTTTTGCATTTGATACAATCAGACCATGTTTTAAAACTGTATTTCTTATACCATTACGAAATTCAGCATTATCTGATACCGTCTCAGCGATAATATCCTTTGCGCCCAGAATTGCTTCTTCTACAGTATTAACACCTTTTTCTTCATCTAAAAAAGCCTTAGCTTCTTCATCAGGATTTTTTCCAACTTCCTGGCTCATAAAAATATTAGCCAATGGTTCAAGACCTTTCGCCTTAGCTTCTGTAGCTCTTGTTTTTCTCTTTGGTCTAAATGGTCTGTAAATATCATCAACAGCCACAATTGTTTCTGCTTTCTGAATTTTTGTCATCAGTTCCTCAGTCATTAATCCCTGTTCAGTTATAGAATCAATTACTGTTTGTTTTTTATCTTCAAGATTTCTAAGATATTTTAATCTTTCATCCAATAGTCTAAGCTGTTCATCATTTAACTCGCCTGTTACCGGTTTTCTGTAACGTGCGATAAAGGGAATTGTGTTTCCTTCATCTATAAGCTTTACTGCTGCATCTACCTGCCAATTTTTTACTGCCAATTCTTCTGCAATTACCTGATTGATATTCATAGTCAGTCTCCCTTTTCCACTTGTAATTTTTTTTGAGAATGTTATACTCTTTTTTATGTAATAACGGCATAAACAATAGTCTAAGACCGCTTTGTAACGTCTTATTTTTATTTACTCATTTAAATATGTCCGTTTTAACGTCATTGCATAAACATTTTTACGCAATGCTTTGATATTATAACAGATTTTTAATAATTTGTTTTTATTTTTATGATATTTTCTTATATAAATATTTTTTATATAAAAAGATAAAAGGTGATTTATGAAAAAAATAAAAAAAGAACTACCTAAATATAAACATGCATGGCCACTTCTTTACGTTTTTATATATTTGCCATGGTTTCTAATATTAGAAAATGCATTTCCTGCAGATTATCCCGGTTTACATATCATTCACTGTCCACTTGATGACATGATTCCATTTTGTGAATGGTTTGTAATTCCATATTTATTATGGTTTTTATACATACCAGCTGTATTTTTATTTTTGTTTTATCATTCAAAAAAAGAATTTTACAGAATCTGTGCCTATGAATTTAGTGGAATGACAATCGCGCTTTTAGTATACACAATTTATCCTAACGGACTAAACCTGCGTCTTACAGAAATTGGAAGAAATAATATTTTAGTAAATATAGTCCAAATGCTATACAATAGCGATACGCCAACTAATGTTTGTCCAAGCATTCATGTTTTTGCAACAATTTCAGCTCATATGTGTCTTATAAAAAGTCCACATATGCAAAAGTTAAAAACACGACAGCGAATCAAAAAAATTTCATGGCTTTTAACAATTTTAATATGTTTATCTACAGTATTGTTAAAGCAACATTCCGTTATCGATCTTATATGCGGAATGATTCTAGCAATAGTGCTATATTTTATTGTATTTTATTGGTGGTTTAGAAAAGTGGACTTCCCAAAACCTCATGTTAAAGATCCGCGAAAACACGAAGTTCTCTACTTCCTAAACAAAAACAAAAATAGAAAGAAATAATATAATCATAGATTTATTACAACTAAACATTTTTATCACGTATAAAAAGAATTATTCAAAAATCAATTTAGCAGATAATAAATATTTATCAAAAAAATATTTAAGTGCAATAAAAACACTTATCAAAAAAAGAATCTCAACAAGAGATTCTTTTTTTGATAAGTGTTTTTTAATAAAACCTGTAAATACTTTATTATTTTTTATTATCACATCTTATCTAGAATTTAATTAAAACCGAAAATCTTATTTACAACCTTATATCCTGCAACAGAACATTTTCTTCCAAAACTTCCCGGCAAATTCATTGTTTTTCCAAGAAGTGATTTTCTTGTTCTTTTATACAATTCTATATTTGTTTCCTTTAGCTGTTGCCATAAGTCTTCTTTATCTTTTAGTCTTTCCTCTGAGCCTTCTCTGATAGAAAGAATTGAGGATACACACATCATCATATCAAAATAATGTATCATAGCTTCCTTAGCTCCTATCTGTTCCTTAGGCGCATTGTTGTATACATCCATCATCAGCTTTGTAACCCTATACTGCTGGTCAATTCTCTTTATCATGACAGATTCATGAACTGACTGGTCATCTCGACCAATAAAATATTTGTATAGACATACATCAAGATAATAAATATTTTTTACATAAGGTAATGGCCAAAATACATAAATATTATCAACATAAAATGTGTGTTTAGGAAGCTCCATTCCACATTCTCTCAGGATTTTTGTTCTATAAATAACTGAATGCATCAAAAGATACTGAGTTTTCCCAAACTTAACATCATCCCAGCCAAATATTTTTCCGCTAGGCATGGAGTTTCTATATCTCATTATCTTCTTAAATTTTGCTCCTTGTTTATCATACATAAAATTCGAAACAAGCATGTCTAATCCCGCGTCCTTAGAAACCATATCTTCTAAAAGATCTAATACTTTTTCTAAGGCTTTTCTTCCAAGGCAGTCATCACTGTCTACCACCTTAAAATATAAACCGGTCGCATTTTTTATTCCTGTGTTTACCGCTTCACCATGTCCACCATTTTCCTGGTGAATTACCTTTACAATATTCGGAAACTTTTCTTCATATTTTTTTGCTATAGCTAAAGTATTGTCAGTCGAGCCATCATCTACAATAATAATCTCTACTCTATCACCACCTGTTAAGGCGCTGCAAATACTTTTTTCCATATAATCCTGCGAGTTGTAGCAAGGTATTGTTACTGTTAATAATTTCATCTCTCTAATTCCTCCGGTATTACTGATTTTTTTATAACCTTATACAATAAAAATGTCAAAACTCCCATTATAACAGTAATTATCATTAGCGCTATTACTGTTTCAGGTGTTTTTGTTATCTGTTCTGTAGATGTATTTCCCATATTACCTGCATAAATTGATATAATTGTAGCAAACAGATTTGCTGTGCCATGTAGAATCATAGGTGCAATAATGGATTTATATCTTTCATACACATATACACAGGCTAGTCCTACTAAAAATGCATATGGTCCCTGAATCCAATTGCCATGATATACTCCAAAAAGTAATGACGTTACAATAGCTGCCGGAATCACATTAGTCATTCTTCTGATTCTTCTATAAATAACCCCTCTAAACATCAACTCTTCAACTACAGGAGCTCCCACTGCTGTAGCCAAAACCTGAATTATAACAGGTCCACTTGTTAATGCTGCTGACGTTTCATCATAAGACGTTGCCATAAAGTCAGGCATATACATTTGAAGTATTGACACAAAATAGTTTGCACATAACATTGTTGTTAAACCAAATGGAATTATAAGTAAATATTTCAGAAAAAATATTCCTTTATATTTTTTATAAATGCCCATTTCCTTATCAATATTTATATCTTTTCTTAACCATATTACCAATATTGGTATTATAATTATCTGAGAAATAAGTAGCATCACTAATATATTATCATTGGATAATTTTTGGACTGTTTCAATAATTGTTGTAGGTGGAAGATTGTGTAATGCTATAAATGCCGAAAACGATATTGCCATCATCATTATAAGCATCACTCCAAACTGTACAACAACATACAAAAGCATTGGATAAATCAATCCCCATATACTACTAGCTGTAACCTTCTGTTTCATTTTTCCTCCTATCTTTTGCTTTTATACTTTTGCAATTTAGTTATTTAATAATTCTTCCAGTTCCTTTGCCGAATCAACTATCGACTTTGCTCCTAGTAAAATCATTTCATTAGTATCACCATAACCATAGGATACACCAATACATTCTATGCCTACAGCATTAGCTCCTAGTACATCAAAACATGTATCTCCAATCAATACACATTCGGACTTTTTAATACTAGCCGGAATTTCTTCAAACAGTGCATTTAAAACTGCTTCCTTGCTCTGTCTTTTGCCTATCAATTCTGCTCCCATAACCTTGTCAAAATATCCGTCAATTCCTAAAAACTTTAGAACTTCTTCTGCCATAGGCAGTGGTTTTGATGTAGCTATTGCAAGATATTTGTTATTATTTTTTAGACTTTTTAACATATCCTTAGTTCCTGGATAAATAGCTGTCTCATAAATACCAATGGGTTTATATCTTTCTCTATATTTTTCGACACAATCTGTGGCCTGCTCATCTGTAAGATTATAACTTTTCATAAATTCTTCCTTTAGTGGTGGCCCAACAAAATGTTCTAATTTAGTCAAGTCATTTTCTTCTATCCCAAGCTTTGAAATGGCATACTGAACACATTTTGTAATTCCTTCTCCTGAATCACTAAGTGTTCCATCCAAATCAAAAATAATAACTTTATATTCCTTCATATCTACATTTCCTTTTTACAAATGAGATTTTTTACAATATTTGTAGTATAACATATATTTCACTTGTTTTACAGTAACTTTTGTTTTATAATATTTTTAAAATTTTATTAAATATTTGTGAGGTACATACAATGAGTCAGGCAAAAGTAGACAAGTATAAACAGGAAAAGTACAACAGGAAAAAAAATATTAAAAAACGCAATTTCAAGAAAGTTATTGCATATATAGTTTCTACATTGATTGCTTTAGCATTTATTGCTTACATCGGTTATTCTATTGCTGTTGATACAGGACTTTATACTCGTGAAACAACAACACAGGGCACTACCCTATCAGATGAAGAATTAGAAAGTTTAAGACAGCAGCTAATTGACAATGGAGATACCAATGTTCAAGGCGAAACAACTGCTGAAACTTCTGAAACAACAGAACAGAGCACATCTGATGCTGAAACAACAGCTTCAAAATAATTCTAAATTAATTATGAATTATAAAAAAGTTCTAAACTCTACCTACAGGTAATGTTTAGAACTTTTTTATGTTAATCTTCTCTTACATTCTATCAGGTGCACCAAATCCTAAAAGGTCGATACACTGTTCTAATACGCCTACTGTAAGATTAATCAATCCAATATAACCTGACTTTTTAGTCAAATCTTCTTCTGCCAAAATCTTAGTTTCGTGGTAGAATTTGTTAAATGCATTAGACAAATCATAAACATATGAGCATATCTTATGTGGTGCAAGCTCTAATGAAGAATTTTCTATCACTTCATTGACCTTTGCAACCTCTAACATAAGTTGCATCTGTGATGAATTATCTGTTCCAATAATCTTATTATCTACCTTATTATTTTCATTTTCTGATTTATATTTTTCTAGAATAGATTTGATACGAACAATTGTATACAGAATATATGGTCCTGTATTTCCCTCAAATGAAGCAAATCTATCAATATCAAAAACATAATCCTTTGATGCCTGGTTTGATAAATCACCATATTTTAAAGCTGCAAGTCCAACAATCTTTGATGTTTCTCTTGCTTCCTCTTCACTAACTGTACGATTATCCATAATTTTGTCATAAACAGCATTGTTAATCTGGTCTATAAGGCTTTCAAGACGCATAACTCCGCCATCTCTTGTCTTAAATGGCTTTCCATCTTTTCCATTCATAGTACCAAAACCTAAGAATTCCATTTTTGTATCATCATTTACAATATCCGCTTTCTTTGCTACACGAAATA
>CAYWUE010000080.1:0-6843 GCA_964461415.1 uncultured Eubacterium sp. | reverse complement strand
AAAAAAAAAAAAAAAAAAAAAAAATAAAATAAAAATAAAAAAATATATATATATAATAAATAAGCTGAAGTGAAAAGTTTATTTCCACTTCAGCAAAATTATCCGTTGTTATTTGTTGGTATCTCTTGTATTTATAATATAAGTTTATGTGTACAATAAAAAGGACAACCATTAAGTTGTCCTTTACTTTAAACGAATCTTTACGCCTTTATTCTACATATATTCTTCCTTAAACTTTTCTTCTTCCTGAACCGACTTTACTTTTCTTATAATTGCTCCAAGTCCTGTCAGTTTTTCCTCGAAGCATTCATAGCCACGCTGAATATAAATAATATCTTCCACTACTGTAATTCCATCTGCTGCCATTCCTGCTATTACTAAAGCTGCACCGGCTCTTAAATCAGTTGTCGAAACCACTGCTCCTTTAAGTCCCTGTACACCCTGAATATTTGCAACATTACCTTCTACAGTAATATTTGCTCCCATTTTATTAAGCTCATCTGTATACTTAAATCTATTTTCAAAAATACTTTCTGTAACCGTACTTTTTCCTTTGGCCAAGGCTAATGCAACTGTCAATTGCGCCTGCATATCAGTAGGAAATCCCGGATAAACCAAAGTCTTAACCTTTGCTCCTCTGATAACATTGCCAGCCTTTACTCGCACTGAATCATCATATTCAATAATAGTACAACCAATTTCCATTAACTTTGCGGAAATACATTCTAAATGTCGTGGAATTACGTTCTTTATTAGAATTTCTCCACCTGTGGCTGCTGCTGCACACATAAAAGTGCCTGCTTCAATCTGATCCGGAATAGTTGAATAAACTGTTCCATGTAGCTTAGGAACACCAAGAATTCTAATCTTGTCAGTTCCTGCACCTCTTATATTAGCGCCCATGCTGTTAAGCATATTTGCAACGTCTACTACGTGAGGCTCTTTAGCCACGTTTTCTATTATAGTTCTGCCATCTGCACAAGCTGCCGCAAACATAACATTAATAGTAGCTCCAACCGAAACTACATCAAGGAAAATATTACGTCCAACTAACTGCTCTGCCACCGCTGTAATTTTGCTGTCATTTACGCCTTCTCCCTCATCGACAATAACATCAGCTCCTAATGCTCTAAAACATTTAATATGCTGGTCTATAGGTCTAGCGCCAATATTACATCCACCAGGCAACGGCACCTCAGCCTTATTGAACTTTCCAAGCAAAGCTCCTATTAAATAATAAGAAGCTCTGATTTTTCTCATCTGTGGATGTCTGACTATATGCGATTTTATCGTGCCACCATTAATTGTTACACTATGTCTGTCATTTCTTGTTACTGTTGCGCCAATTTTTTCAATGGCATCTATCATTTGGTTGATGTCACTAACATCAGGTAAATTCTCTATTGTCACGTCTTCGTCTGTCATAATTGCTGCGGCTAACAAACCTAAAGCAGCATTTTTAGCTCCGCCAATTTCCACTTCACCATTCAATGCTACGCCGCCTTTAATTATATAACGTTCCATTATTCACTCCTAGGTATCTATGTAAATTTTTATATCAAAACAAGGATTCCGGCATTTGAGCCTTCTTCCACCAATAATCTTTTTTTAATATCTATACAATTATAACATAATATCCCTCTTTGTAAACACCCGAAAAAACACAATATCTTGCTAAATAGTATGTTTTAAAAGCACAATATATATGATATCTAAATATTCTTACTATGACATTTGAAACTTTATCCGATTCATTCCTTGTCAATAACTAAAATAATTAAAACATTATTTTACTCCAAATAATCCATCGGATTCTCCCTTACTCCATCCTTTTCCACTTCAAAATGCAAATGTGGTCCCGTACTCTCTCCCGTAGAACCACTCAGACCGATGATTTGCCCCTGTTTTACCTTTTCTCCTACATTAACACTCAGCCTAGATAAATGAGCATATCTGGTTTTTAACTTTTCATTATGTTTTAATAAAATATTATAACCGTAGCTGGCGCTATAATAAGATTTTTCAACAATACCATCCTCTGCTGCTTTTACAGGTGTTCCAACTTCAACTGCCCAGTCATGACCTTTGTGACTAACATTTCTTGAAACCTTATCGCCAAAAACTGATGTTGTAATGCCCATAACAGGTTTTTTAAGACTGATTTTTTTATTTTGTTCACTTGATATTATTTTAGTATCATCGCTCTGTTCTTTTGAATATCTTTTAGCATTTTTTGATAGTTCGTCTACTCTTAATGACGCACTATTAGCAATAAACCCATAAACGTAAATCTCTGTAGACAACTGAGAAAATCCCAGCACTATAATCAAAAAAATCATTATCATTGCTATACTTATGTATACGCTTTTAAAATTTTTCATTCCCCTCAAATTCCCCTATGCTATTTTTATCTTTACAGTTCTCCCTGTTTTTTCTTTATGTATTTTTATTCATTGTACTAAAATTCCTATACTATTTTCCATTCTCTTCATTCCCTATTTTTCTATTTTTTCAGTTCATTAATCACTTTTTCTACAGTTTTTTCCAAAGAACAATGATTTTCATTAACTATAACATCTGCATACTTTTCATATAATGGTATTCTTTCATTATATAAATCTCTTAAAGTTTGACCTTCCCTCAAAACCACACCACGCTGTTTTAAATTCCCCAAACGTTTTTGCAATGGATGAATGTCTAATTTCAAATAAACCACTGTTGCAATTTCTGACAAATGTTCCATAGCCTCTTTGCCATAAACTACACTTCCTCCTGTTGCTATAACAGCTTTTTGTGGGTTTAATGAGCTGTTAACTTCATTTTCAACCTTAATAAATCCATCAATTCCACGTTCTGCTATTATTTCTTTTAAAAGTTTTCCATACTGTTCCTGTATAACCAAATCCGCATCAATAAACTGATATCCCAATATTTTTGCTAAAATTACTCCGATTGTACTTTTTCCAACTCCTGGCATACCTATCAAAACTATATTATTTTTTTTATTTTCCATATTTATTTTCTTAACCTTCCCAAATAATATTTATAATGGTATTCTTGTTTTATGCTTTTATGTAAAATCTAATTTTTATTATGATTTAATAGTTATATCACTATTTTTTATATACTTTAGCGACATAATTTTTATAATTATTTCTTTATTTTATTTTTATTATGATTTTTTCTCTTCTTTTTTTTAATAACAGAATATCCAAACTTACCTATTTTTTTGCCTAGTCCGTAATACCAACCATGCGAATACACTATTGGCTTAGACTTTTCTAAACTGAATGTGCCATTTTCATCCATATATTTTTTGTCTGCATGAACACACAAAACCTTTGCTAGAAACATATCATGACTTCCACATGGTATAACCTGTTCAACCTTACATTCCATATTTATAGGACTTTCTTTTATCAAAGGAGCCTTAACATATTTTGCCCTCTCCTTTGTCAAATGTGTTTTTTTAAATTTATCCTCATTCCTGCCAGATTTTACACCACAATAATCTGTAGCATATGTCATTTCCTCTGTTGTAAGATTTATAACAAATTCTCCTGTTTCTTTTAACATATGATAAGAATGTCTTGAAGGTCTCACTGAAACATATACCATAACCGGGTCCGAACATACTGTTCCTGTCCATGCCACTGTAAGCACATTTTCATTCCCTTCCTTATCCGCAACTGTAACGAGTACTGCCGGTAACGGATATAGCATATTACCAGGTCTCCATATTTCTTTTGCCATAACAATCTCCATTTCTTTCCTTTTTTCCAGGCAGAGATAGTAATGATTTTTTACACTACATCTCCTATGTTTTTTATTATTCACCATTCTAATAAATCTTTTCCAATAAACTAATTTCCTTGAAACTTTATCATTTAAGCATCGTTTAGTTTTTTCATTTAAACATCGTTTAATCTTTTTCATTTTTTTAATAAAGCTTCTGTATACTTATTATTTTTCTTTTTCCTTCAACGAAACTTTTGTGACATTAATTTTTTCTCCGTCTACACTATAAGTCAATTTCAAATTCGCCTGACAACTTCCTGAATATTCTTCCACATAACTTGTATACGTTGTCGTTTCAGTACCACAAACAAAATCATAATTATATGTATAAGTAACTTCAAAACTTTTTATTTCTTCATTGTAAGAAATATTCTTTTTTGTATCTTTTATTTTAAATTCCTTAACACTGTAATTATCTATGTTTTTCTTCTCTGATTTATATAATATGTTTATTGTTTTTTTAAGTGATTTAGTTATATTTTTTTTAGCTTCTTCGCTCTGAAAACATTTTACTAAGTCTTTAGCGTTTTTATTCCGCTTCCTCGCAGCTTCGTAATATCTTTCAATGATATTGGTAGCATCATTTGAGATTTTCTCCGAAAAGTTTTCATTTGCTGTATAGTTACCTGATGTCAAATCTATCTGACATCCATTTTTCACAACATCTACAGTTATGTTTTTAGCACATATGCTATTTTCACATGTTATCTTATAGTTACCGTTTAAAACGCCCAAAATGCTATATTGCTTTACACCATTTTTTTCTGTAAAATCAATATTTTCCAATTTTTTTCCATCAATTTTCAAATTATCCCCTGCGGGTATTTTTATGCTCAGGTCATTTACAATCATTTTGTCTATACTTACTTTATAACTTGGCTTTATGCTTGGAAAACTATTGATTTTAGTCAGATAAATATTAAATTCCTGCTCAGTTTCTGATGTGTTGTCTGTGCATAACACATTCAAAACATATTTCCCATTTTCTTTTACAGGTTCATTTATCTTGTAGGAATCTATAACATTTAATTTTTGTGTTTGCTTCATTATTTCCTTGTATCTATCTTTGCTGATATAATATCCTTCTTTTTTTTCTATCATATCATACATTTTGTCATAATCCTGTGCCACAAATGCCCTAAAATATTCTACACCATAATCAGTAGGATTAGAGATATGCTCAACATATGCTATGACAGCGCCTGCACCCATAAACGCCACGATAAACAATAATATTTCAACTAATCCAAAAATTCTACTCTTAAATATTTTTTTCGTCATTCCTTATCCCACTCCATTTTCCTCTATTAAATGTTACCTATTATCCTTGATTTTTGCAAGGCTTTTATGTATCATTTATTTTAATTATAAAATTAAAATTTCAGCATTTTACATTATATCTTTTTTGTAAAATACTGAATAGTTACTATTAAAATGAGGTGACGTGTAATATGGATAAAAAATTATTATTTAATGAAGCTCTTACATCCCTGGTTGATTTTGCTGCAGCCAATGGCAATCACATAACTATGGATGACGTAAAATTATACTTTAAAGATTTAATTGATGATGAAAGCAGATATCAGTTTATATACGATTATCTCGCACTTAACAAAATCGAAATTGAAGGATTCGTGCCACCGGTTAACAATCCTTTATCCAACACTTCTGTTGAAACTGACACTGAGGATGATGTCGAAGAAAAAAATATTTCCAATAATGTTGAATCAGAAGAAGAATTAGCATTTATCGACATGTACATGGAAGATATGAAAACTTTGCCTGTTCTTTCTGCTTCAGTGGAGGCTGAGTTGGTTTCCGGTTTATTAGAAGGAAATATGGATAATGTTTCAAAACTTGTCAATGGCAATCTTACACTTGTTACTGAGATTGCTAAAAATTATCGAGGTCAGGGTGTTAACTTTGGTGATTTAATCCAGGAAGGCAATATCGGATTAATGCTTGCAATCTCAGATTATCAGAAAGATTTCGGAAATTTTCACTCATTCATAGAAAATCGAATCCATAATGCTTTAAAGGAAACTGTCAACGAACAAATAAACTCTGAACGTATCGGACAGCATCTTGCTGACAAGCTTAACCAACTCGATACTGTAACAAAAAAAATAAGCGAAAAACTTGGAAGAGTACCTGATGTTTCTGAATTAGCTCAGGCAATGAACATTTCTAAAGATGAAGCTGCTACCCTTTTAAAGACTTCTCTTGATACTCTTTCTGTCAATGAAGATACTCAGATAACAGATGAGGTTTCTGGTGAGAATTATGATTTTTCTTCCAAAAATGATACGCTAGAATGGCGTGTTAATAAAAAGTAATAATTAAAAAAATAAAAAGGATTGGAGTGTATATATACAAAATTCAATCCTTTTTTATATCATTTGTAATTTTATTATTTATGCTGATATTTTCTTTCTATCAGATTTTCTTTTTTTCTGCTTTTTCTTTTTCGTGATTAAACCAACATGGTTCATCGTGAGAATCAAATTCGTAATAAGAATCAAACAATTGTTTTGCCGTTTGATTAAGCTCGTTTAATATGGTATCTTGCTCGATTAGAGGATATTTCCATACGGAAATTCCATCGGAATTCAGTACCCAAATCGGTCCATGCAAAAATTCATTCATCAATCTTATCGTATACATTTATTTAACCTCAATATCAAATGAAATATCGAAGTAAATCTTGTGTCTAGCAAGCAATGAATTTGTACTCCCGCACAAATTTGTATGTAAAAAAAATCCCAAATCCTCTATATATTAGGATAATTATTTTTCATAAACTCTGCTACCTTTGTCATAATATGTATTGCCTGTCTTTTGCCTATATTAACATCCTTAATATTGTATTATTTAAAAAAGGGAATGTTTATGTCGCAACACCAAACATTCCCTTTTCATAGTTGATTTATCTGTTGTCTGCCAACCTCCAGCACCCACGTCTGAAAATAACGGGTTTTTCCGTTGTCTGCCAACCTCCGACACCTATGTTCGGAAAACATATCAGATTTTAGGTGTCAACCCACC
>CAYWUE010000079.1:0-7111 GCA_964461415.1 uncultured Eubacterium sp. | reverse complement strand
TTGGCAATTATCAGGTGTTGTATGACCGCCTTTGCTCCAAGGCTTAATATGATCTTCTTCCATTTCATTAAACTCGAAAGGTTGTCCACAAACTATTTCCAGGATAGATTCTGTATTGCAGGATTCATACTTCCTAAACTTCATCAAATGCCTCATTTAAAAGTTCTGTTCCCTCTAGCACAAATCTTCCATTCTTTATGATTGTAATTTCCACACCTTCCTTAGTTACTGCGGTGATTTCACCTAATTCATCATAAGGAATTGTTATGTCTGTATGACAACTAAAATATGCTTTTGAAGGATCACTTTTTCTAAGAGCTGAAACTTCATTCTCTTTAGCCACAATTTCTTTTCCATCAGGATTATAAACCTTTACATCCTCCTCCCAGCTATAGCAAGTATCACCCACTGCAAAATGTGGTCCCATTTTTTCAACAATTAATATCGGAAGCTTATAAACCACATCATACTTATTAGCTATTACATAGGCTGTTGTATTAGTTCCTATGGCAAACTCACCAATAGGAAGAGTATCATGATTAAACATTACATTCTCTTTAATATACTTCTTATTTTCTTCCTCTGTATCAAAGTTCTTGCATGTATAATCTTTTATTTTTCCATCTTCAAATATAATTTCCAAATCCTTATATTTTAAATCGCCCAGATAAACCTGACTTACGTGAAGAACACCATTAGTCCCCGTAAGTTTAGGAGAAGTAAACACCTCACCTAGCGGAATATTTACATCTGCTAAGCAATTTTCAAAATTAGTCTCTCTTTCAGGATTTTTTAGTTCATGCATCTGCACATTAATATATGTCTTGTTATTATCTTTCCCGATGACACGAACAAATTCTGCCTTATCTAAGGTATCTATGATTTTTTGCTGAACAATGCCATATTTTTCAGCATCAAGAGTATTAATCTTTACCGTCTCCTTAAACATTTCTTCAAAATTATTCCCAAACTCAGGTATCGGAAATGCAATAATAGTAAAACTTCTCTCATCCCCTCTAATATACTGCTGTACAATCTGCTGATATTCAGACATATATTCCACGCGAAGTTTCTGCTGTTCACCTGACAAATGATAAGCCTCTTTTTTGTTTTCAGGTTCAAAAGGATTTTCACCAAAAATCTCTATAACTGCAGGACCAGCCATTTTTCCAGCTAGCTCTTTACGATTTTCAAAAGACTGTTTTACCACTTCTATCTTACGCTTAACATAAGCCTTATCCAGATAAAGTGCATCATCAAACTTGTGGTCAAACATATACTGCTTGTTAAACAATGTTGAACTATATCCACCGTAATAAATAACAGGTTCAAGTCCCATTTTTGCAAAATTCTTAATAGCAGCTCTGACAATCCTTTCAAAACCAATATTGTATCTTACATCTACAGTTTTTTTCTTAGAAAGGTCCTTTCCTGCATTGACAAAACCAATTCTGTAACCTTCTGTATAAACCGATGCCAGTCTGTCAATTTCATTCTGTTCTAAACTATTAAGAAACTTCGCCATACCGATTTCATTAAAACCAATATGCTCTCCGTATTGATACAAATATCTCAAATCACCCAAATCACTATTCATAACGATATCTGTAGCAAAAGTATTCTTAGGATTTACTCTGTCATTAACCAAAACATCTGTAAAAATCTCGGTATTATCTTTCTCAAATTCATAAACTGTTTCTATTACATCCTTGACCTCGATTTCACCAAGATTTTCAAAATAATTATATATTTCAATAAACAATTCAAATCTTAATGTCACAAGTTCCATTCTATCCATATATATATTTCTGATAGAATTTCTTATAGTCGTGTATAAATAACACAATAACCTGCCATAATCCTCGCCTAATACATCTACTGCATACTTTGGATTAGCATAACTTTTTTCATAATTTTCTTCATATACATCAGAAAAAAGTATATCATTTATGTTTTCTAACTGTTCCATCGTATATTCATAATCTTTTAACTTAGGAATGTTATTTTTAATTTCATCTAATGCAATTACAAAACCTGCAACCTTCTTAAAATAATCCTTAAAAGGTTCACACACAATATCTTCTGTGGCAATTTCCTTAATTCTGTCAATTGCAATCAGGTAACGCTCATTAACAATATCAAATTCCATATCTTCACATATTTCGTTTAACTCTGCTTCATCATTCTGATATTCTTTATTAACATCTGCTTCGTAACACTTGTTATTATCCATTCTGACCTCTTCTTACACATAAATTAAATACAATAAAAGAATCCCAATCCATATTGCTGCATTTATAATTGTTCCCAAATATGAAAATCTTAAAAACTTGTTTTCTTCTTTAAAACTGTTAATCCCGACAATAAAGCCAATAGCGGCAATCACCAACGCCGCAAGCATCATTACTCCAACATATATTCCGGCATTACCATTTTTTGCAATAGAAATTGCTATAATTGTAATAATAAAAATCAAATCACATAATGCGATTAATGCCGACTTTCTACCGCCTGACGTATATTTTTTTAATGGTATTTTTCGAGATTTTTTATCTTCCTTATCGTCAGATTTATTCGCTTCCCTAATCCTTAGTCCATCATTATTCCTTACTGTTTCTTCGTTATTTAACATGTTTTGTTTCTCACTTTCATGCTTTTACAATGTTGTAAATATCACAATTCGACGCTTACTTATATCTGCAAACGCTTATTATCTCATATATGCTTGCGTATTCTGCTTATCTTCATCAAAATATAGCCTAACAGTCCACCAACTGTATTCAAAAAAATATCATCCACATCAAAGGCTCCTACCTTTGTTATCAGCTGCGCTGTTTCTATAAAAATGCTAAAAAGCATTGCCATCAATGTAACACTTATTACATTTTTGAATATTTTCTTTTTTGATATAGTTGGCGCTAAAAATCCAAAAGGCATAAAACATACTATATTACCGAGCAAGTTTATCATTGTAATATTCCATCCATATGTATGCCTCATATTCCAGAATCTCTGTATTTCTTTAAACAATGTCAGGTTATATCTATACTCACTGCTAACCATCGTTCTATCCAGACTTTCCGAAAAAAACATAAAATACAGCGCCAGTACCATATATATGAAGAAAAAAATCCTCCCCCAAAAACGTACATGTTTACTTTTTTTGGTCACTTCAAATCTCCTGACTATTTTACTCCATACTGCTCATAATAATTATCAATAGCTGCCTTTAATTCATCATCAATAATAACGTTGCCTTTATATTCCTTGTTATAAAGATGTTCTACTACATCAGCCATAGAAACAATCGCTGCTGTCGGGAATCCGTATAAATCTTTCACTTCATCTAACGCTCCCTTTTCTCCCCCTTTTCCTACTTCCATTCGGTTTAAAGAAACCATAAGGCCAACAATCTCTACATCCGCAGCATTTCTTACTTTCGGAACAGTTTCTTCCATGGATTTTCCCGATGTTGTAACATCTTCAATCATAACAACTCTGTCACCATCTTTTAATTTACTTCCAAGGAAGCTGCCCTTGTCAGCACCATGGTCTTTTTCTTCTTTACGGTCTGAGCAGTAACGTACTTCCTTACCATATAACTCACTATAAGCAATAGCAGTTACAACACTGATAGGAATACCTTTATAAGCGGGTCCAAATAACACATCAAAATCATCTCCATATGTATTATGAATAGCTTTAGCATAATATTCTCCTAATTTCTTAAGTTGTGAACCTGTAACATATCCACCTGCATTCATAAAAAAAGGTGACTTTCTACCACTCTTTAAGGTAAATTCTCCAAATTTTAATACTTCACTATCCACCATAAATTCTATAAATTCCTGCTTATACTGTTCCATTTCTATTCTCCTTTATTTTTAAAAATAATTTCTTTCTGCCATAAGTCTTTTAAATTAAAGCTTATAAAAGCCCTTTTATCTTATCACGAAATACTGACTTTCACAATCTTTAGTTTGTCGTCAAAACTGTCACAATTTGCTATCTGATACAATCTAAAATATGCTTGTTTATACTCTATTTTATTTCCACTCTAGACAGTTGCAAAATAAATAAAAAACTTCCGGCTAATTCCTTTCAATTAGCCGGAAGTTTTTTTATTTTATAATTCAAATGATTTATTTTGCGTTGTATTTTAAGGAATTACTTTCCTTATAAGGCTTAAATAATAAGTAAACAAATACGAGTACCAATGCAAAAGCAATTGCTGTTCCAAAACCAAATGTTCCTGCTGTAATTAGAGTTCCAATCTGGTAAATACACATTGCAACCAAGTATCCTAGAATTGTCTGATATGCAATTGCAAAGAAGAACCACTTCTTATTATTCATTTCTCTCTTAATTGCTCCCATAGCCGCAAAACATGGTGCGCAAAGAAGATTGAATACTAAAAATCCATAAGCTGCCACAGGTGTCATTACTGATGCAAGATTTCCCCAAATTTCAACTCCGTCTTCTGCAACTTCAGCAAATCCAAACAGCATACCAAATGTTGCAACGACATTTTCTTTTGCAATCAAACCTGTAATTGCTGCAACAGCCATTTTCCATCCTTCACCAGCCTGCGTCCATCCCAGTGGTGTAAATACAGGAGCAATTACTCCACCTATTGCTGCCAAAATACTGTTATTAAGCTGCTCTGCCTCTAACATTGTGAATTTTCCATCTACCACTCCAAAACTCATAAGGAACCAAAGCACGATTGTTGAAAGAAGGATAATCGTTCCTGCTTTCTTAATAAAGGACCAGCCTCTTTCCCACATACTTCTAAGAACATTTCCTACAGTAGGCATATGATATGAAGGTAATTCCATTACAAATGGTGCAGGATCACCTGCAAACATCTTTGTCTTTTTTAATATTATTCCTGAGCATATAATTGCAGCAATTCCAATAAAATATGCGCTTGTTGCAATCCAGCCAGAATTATCAAAAAATGCACCTGCAATTAAAGCTATAATAGGCAACTTAGCTCCACAAGGTACAAAAGTTGTTGTAATTATAGTCATTTTTCTATCACGGTCATTTTCAATTGTTCTAGATGCCATAATACCCGGAACACCACATCCGCTACCAATAAGCATTGGTATAAATGATTTTCCTGAAAGTCCGAATTTTCTAAAAATCCTGTCCATAATAAAAGCTATTCTTGCCATATATCCACATGATTCAAGAAATGCAAGGAATATAAATAACACTAACATCTGCGGAACAAATCCTAATACAGCTCCAACGCCAGCTACAATACCGTCAAGAATAAGTCCTGATAGCCAACCTGCACAATTTAGTGCATCAAGAAGGTTTCCAATTAATACAGGAATTCCCGGTACATAAAGAGATTCAATTCCAAACAAATTCCATCCGTCTCCAAATAAGCCATCATTGGCCCAATCTGTTGCCCATGTACCAACTGTTGTTACTGACACATAATAAACAATAAACATAACTACTGCAAATATAGGAAGTGCAAGCCATCTGTTTGTTACAATCTTATCAATTTTGTCAGACAAGGTAAGATTATCCTTATTTGCTTTTGATACACATTCGCCAATTACTTCTGAAATATAATTATACCTTTCATTTGTAATAATGCTTTCTGTATCATCATCAAATTCATCTTCCAACATTTTTATTTCTGCTTCTACATTAGGAACAATATTTAACTGCTCATTAATCTTCTCATCTCTTTCAAGAAGCTTTATTGCAAAAAATCTCTTTTGTTCCTGTGGTACAGTTTGCGCAAGCTTTTCTTCAACCTTTTCAATCGCTTTTTCTACATAAGCATCAAAATTATGTACTATTTTATTAGCCGGATTTTTAGCCATCGCTACTGCCTTTTGTGCAGCTTCCTTAATTCCTTTTCCTTTTAGTGCAGAAATTTCAACAACTTCACATCCTAAGCTTTCTTTTAAAGCTTTAATGTTAATTTTGTCTCCCACTTTTTCCATAACATCAATCATATTTACAGCCATGATAACCGGAATACCAAGTTCCATAAGCTGTGTTGACAAATATAAATTTCTTTCAATATTTGTTCCATCTACGATATTCAAAATAACATCCGGCTTTTCATTAATAAGATAATTTCTAGCCACTACCTCTTCTAATGTGTAAGGCGAAAGTGAATATATACCAGGTAAATCGATTATTGTAACATCCTTATATCCCTTTAATTTACCTTCTTTTTTTTCTACGGTTACTCCCGGCCAGTTACCCACGAACTGATTCGAACCTGTCAATCCATTAAAAAGTGTTGTTTTACCACTGTTTGGATTACCTGCTAATGCAATCTTAATTGACATTTTTCTTCTCCTTCTTTCATTTTTGTTATTTGCAAATTGTTCATCAAACTCAAATACGTCACCGCTTACATATGTTAGTCTTTCCTAACTCGTAAACAAAAAAATAATATGCAGTTTATTGATATTATTCAACCTCTATCATTTCTGCATCTGCTTTTCTTAATGTTAATTCATATCCCCTGACTGTTACTTCCACCGGATCCCCTAAAGGTGCCACCTTTCTTACATAAATCTGTACGCCTTTAGTAATTCCCATATCCATTATTCTTCTCTTTACAGGACCTGTCCCCGTAAGTTTTGTAACTTTTACAGTTTCGCCACACTTTACTTCCTTTAAAGTTTTCATAATGCGCTCCTTTTATTAAATTTTATAATTTCTGTATAAAAAGTTGTTTATACCAAAACAACTTGTTAAACCATTATTTTATTTGCCATATCTTTTCCTATAGCAACTCTTGAATCCTTAACGTTGACAATCATATTTCCACCGATTTCAGATATGACCGTAACTGTTCCACCTATTACAAATCCCAGATTCTCTAAGAATTTTCTAGTTTCATCCTTACCGCCAACTTTTTTTATTGTGCTCTTTACTCCAACTCCAGCTACTGTTAATGGCATCATCATACCCCTTCTTTCATATTAATCAACGATGGTTATTCGCGTTTTACTTCTGTTAGTATACTCTAACTCTTATTAGTTGTCAATATTTTATTTCCTATTTTTTTCCGGTTAAATAAAAAAGTAAATTCCACTTCATGCTGAATTTAGTCTTACAATCTGCT
>CAYWUE010000078.1:0-7243 GCA_964461415.1 uncultured Eubacterium sp. | reverse complement strand
AATCAAGAGCTTAAATGGGATAGTCCATGGGGGGTGGGATATCCAGGATGGCATATAGAATGTTCATGTATTAGCTTGAAGCATTTAGGAGAACATCTTGACATTCATTGTGGCGGTATTGATAACATTTTTCCACATCATACTAATGAAATTGCACAGAGCGAATCTTATGTAGGACATAAATGGTGTAATTATTGGTTCCATGTACATCATCTTAATGACCAGACAGGAAAAATGAGCAAGTCAAAGGGAGATTTCCTTACAGTTTCTTTATTGCAAGAAAAAGGATATGATCCTATTGTATATAGAATGTTTTGTCTGCAGTCACATTACAGAAAACCTTTGGTATTTAGCTATGAGGTATTAGATTCGGTTGCATCGGGTTATAAAAAATTAAGAAACCGTATTGCAAAGTTAGATAATAATGGTGATGTGGACATGGTTACAGCAAAGGAATACAAAGATAAGTTTATTGAAGTTGTTGGAAACGATATGAATACAGCTTCAGGACTTACAATGGTATATGATGTCCTAAAAGCAGATATGAATGATGCAACAAAATTATATATTATAAACGATTTTGATTATGTATTGTCATTAAACTTATGTGCAGGAGAAATTACAGATAACGAAGCTGTAAATATTGATAATGACATGGAAGCGTATATTCTGGAAATGATTGAAAAACGTGCTTCGGCTAAAAAAGAAAAAGATTTTGCTACAGCAGATGCCATAAGAGAAGAATTGGCTGCTAAGGGCATTATATTAAAAGATACAAGAGAAGGTACAACCTGGTCAATGGAATAAGATGGAGAATGTTATAAAGTGGAAGAAAATACGCAGGATTTGTTTCAGATAATTAAGGAAACAATGAATTTAAAAGATATTGATATTATAAATTATTCACCTTTGACATTGGCTTATATTGGTGATGGGATTTATGAAATTATCATAAGAACATTAATTGTAGATGATGCTAACAGACAGGTAAATAAAATTCACAAGACTGCATCTGATTTGGTTAAAGCACAAACCCAGGCAGAAATGATTTTTGCTATTATGGATGAACTGACAGAACAAGAAGTTGCTATTTATAAACGTGGAAGAAATGCAAAGGCTGTTACTAGAGCAAAAAATGCAACTATGTCGGACTATAGAACAGCAACAGGATTTGAAGCTTTGATGGGATGGCTTTATTTAACGAGTCAGTCTGAAAGAATGATGAAACTTATAAAGATTGGTCTTGAAAAATTAAATTAGTAAGGAAAAAATATGAGATACGAAGAATTTACCATTGAAGGTAGAAATGCAGTGATTGAAGCATATCGTTCTGGAAAAACAGTGGACAAGCTTTTTGTGTTAGAACACTGTAAAGAAGGCTCAATGAACACTATTATAAGAGAAGCTAAAAAACATGACACAGTTATTAACTATGTAAAAAAAGAAAGATTAGAACAGATGTCAGAAAGTGGCAAACATCAAGGTGTTATTGGTTATCTTGCGGCCTATGAATATGCTACAGTGGAAGATATTTTAAATATTGCAAGAGAAAAAAATGAATCACCATTTGTTATATTGCTTGATGATATTGAGGATCCGCATAATTTAGGAGCTATCATTAGAACAGCTAACTTAGCAGGTGCCCACGGCGTGATTATTCCAAAACATAGAGCAGCAGGTCTTACAGCAACTGTTGCAAAAACATCAGCAGGAGCTCTTAATTATACACCTGTGGCAAAAGTTACAAATATTTCAAAGACTATTGAGGATTTGAAAAATGAAGGTATGTGGTTTGTATGTGCAGACATGGGTGGAACTTGTATGTATGATTTGGATTTAAAGGGATCCATAGGATTGGTTGTCGGAAATGAAGGAAAAGGTGTCAGCAGATTAGTAAAAGAAAAATGTGATTTCGTTGCATCTATACCTATGTTTGGGGATATTGATTCTTTAAATGCATCAGTTGCGACAGGAGTACTTGCGTATGAAATAGTACGACAGAGAATTACAAAATAATATTTGTAAATAATTCAAAAGAAAATATGAAAGTTCATAAGTTTGTGAAAAGTATAAAAGAAAAAAGACAAAAAAATAAAGCTGTCTAGGGGACTTGAACCCCCGACCTCCGCCTTACCAAGGCGACGCTCTACCGACTGAGCCAAGACAGCTTATCTAACAAAGACTTAAAAATTATACCATATAATTATCAAGGTGACAAGAATTTTCTGAATAAAAGAAGTTATTTTTTGACGCAATTGATATAATGAATTTTGTGCATAATATATATGTTTTTAAACATTAAAAAACAAATATATTATGTGTAACTATACAAAACATAATATTTAATATAATAATTATTATTTATTAAATAAAAAGATGAGATAAAACTTTAAAAAGTGAAAGGAACATAAGAATGAATGTATTATCAGAAAAAAAAGTAAATGATATTCTAAACAGTTATGAATTTGGAGGAAAACTTGTAAGTTGTGAACCATATGGCTCAGGACACATTAACGAGACATTGTTGGCAGTTTTTGAAAATGAAGATGGGACTACTCATAAGATTATATTACAGAAAATCAATACAAATATTTTCAAAAATCCTGATGAATTAATGGAAAATATTGAAGGCGTCACTTCATTTTTAAAAGAAAAAATCATAAAAAATGGCGGTAATCCTGACAGAGAAACATTAAATATTATAAGAACGAAGAATAATGAATTATACCATAGAGATGAGGACGGTGGTTGCTGGAGAGCTTATTATTTTATAACTGATGCCAAAACTTTTGATTTGATTGAGAACAAAGAAGATTTTTATGCTAGTGCATTAGCTTTTGGGAAATTCCAGAATATGTTATCAGATTATCCTGCAGAAAAATTACATGAAACAATTGTTGGTTTTCATGATACAGCGGCCAGATTTGACGTTTTTAAAAAAGCAGTTAAAGAAGATGTTATGGGTAGAGCAGACAGCGTTAGAGAAGAAATTGATTTTGTACTAAATCATGAAGAATTGGCACATTGTCTTGGAGATTTGTTGGCTAATAATGAGATACCTTTAAGAGTTACTCATAATGATACAAAACTTAACAATGTTATGTTTGACAATGCAACAGGAGAAGCAATGTGCGTAATTGATTTGGATACAATTATGCCTGGACTGGCTGTGAATGATTTTGGTGATTCTATCAGATTTGGTGCAAGTACAGCATTAGAAGATGAAAAAGACCTTTCAAAAGTAACATGCAGCATGGAATTGTTCGAAGCATATACTAAAGGTTTTACAGAAGGCTGCGGTGGCAAGCTGACTGACAAGGAAATTGAACTTTTACCTGTTGGGGCAAAAGTTATGACATATGAATGTGGAATGAGATTTTTGACAGATTATCTTCAGGGAGATACATATTTTAAAATCTCACGTCCTGAACATAATTTAGACAGAGCAAGAACACAGTTTAAATTAGTTAAAGATATGGAAAATAAATGGAACGAAATGAATTCTATAGTGGCAAAATATAAATAAACAGATAATTCGGTTGATATGATTTGAATATCAGGAGGAAATTTATGAAGTATGCAGTTGCAATAGATATAGGAGGAACTAATACAAGAGTTGCCTTGACAAATGAAAAATTTGAGATTATCGACAGAAAACAATTTTCTACAGATAATGAAAATCCAAATGTTACATTAAAAAATATTGCGGAAGTTGTTAATGGTTATGATGTTGAGATAGTAGGTGCAGGAATGTCTTGTCCGGGGCCTTTGGATTTGATTAACGGTGAGATTTTGACACCGCCTAATCTTAAAGGTCAGTGGCATGGTTTTAAAGTGGCAGAAGAGTTAAGCAAGCTTATAAACAAACCGGTTTATTTAGAAAATGACGCAAATTTAGCAGGCCTTGCAGAAGCTGTAGTTGGAGAAGGAAAGGATTACAACTATGTTCAGTTCTTTACTATTTCTACAGGAATTGGAGCAGGATTTACAATCAATAAAGAGATTTATCATGGAGCACATGGATTTGGAAATGAGGTAGCTAACAGTGTTATGATGCATAAAGGTCCTAGTCATGGTTCAATTGTTCCGGGGGGAATCGAGGCTATAAGTAGTGGTACAGCTATAACTACAAGAGCAATTAATCAAGGACTTGACGTAAAACATGCAGGCGAAGTTAATGATTTGGCTTTATCAGGCAATGAAATTGCTAAAGGTATTATGGATGATGCGAAAAATTATCTGGCTAATTTGATTGGTGTGGTTTATGGTTATGCTGATCCTGACATTGTTATTCTTGGTGGTTCGGTAGCTCTTAAGATTGATGGTTTTGTAGAAGAAATAGAAGAACTTGTTAAGGGAATGGTTTATGACGTTGTAAAACCATATGTAAAAATAAAAAAATCTACATTAAATGAAGACTCAGGACTTATTGGTGCAGCGTGTTTAGTTTTTTCAAAAGCATAAAATAACAGGAGATTTATATGGAATATTGTGTAAAAAGAATCAAGAACAGAGATGAAATTGAACAGTGCAATAAATTTAGCATAAATAATTTTATGTGGAACAGTAAGAAGGAACCTACAACTTATGGCTGGATGGGATATCTTGAAGGAGAGGGATTTTTCATAAAGATGGTTTGTGAAGAAAAAGATCCTAAAAGAACATATACTAAGCCACAGGATCCTGTCTACAATGACAGTGCAATGGAAATATTTCTTGCATTCTTAGAAGATGGCGAGGAATTGACTAATAACTGCATGTATACTAATTTTGAAATTAATTCATTAGGTGCAATGCTTGCTAATTTTGGTAAAGGTAGAAATGACAGAAATCAGATTTCAGAAGAACAATATAAGGCTACAGGTGTCAAGTCGGTTATTGAAGATGAAAAATGGTACTTAGAGGTTTTGTATCCGTTAGATTATTTAAGAACTGTATGCGATATTGATAAAGTTATTGACGGGAAAGAGTTTTATTGTAATTTTTATAAGATTGCTGAAGGCAAAGAAATAGAACATTATGGCAGCTTTTCACTTATTGAAAGTGAAAGGCCTAACTTTCATATGCCTATATGTTTTGCAAAGGCATTTGTGGAATAAGAATGCAGGAAATAAAAAATAAGCTTGTAACAAAAAATAATATTGTAAATAAAATTATACAATAGAAAAAATAATTAGATATTATCAATCTGATAAACATAATATTTTACTTTTAGGAGGAATACAAATGAAGAATGTAAAAGAGTATATTTATGACAATTGGGATAGATTTATCCATGATCCTGATGAACCAAGCAGAGGAATAGCTAAGTTACCAAAACCATATAGCATCCCTTGTGCTAACGAGAAAGATCCGTTTACGGACTTTTATTATTGGGATACATATTTTACAAATCTAGGATTAATGCTTGATGGCAGAGTAGAACAGGTTGAAAACAATTTAGAAAATATCGCGTTCTTTATTAGACATTTAGGATATATGCCTAATGCAAGTCATCTCTTAGACAGAAGTCAGCCACCACTTTTTACCAGAGGTGTATGGGATTTGTATGAGTATACAGGTGATGTGAATATAATTAAAAAATTTATGGAAGAAATAATGATGGAATATAATTTCTTCAGACTTGACAGAAATACACCGGTTGGTCTTAACCGTTTCGGATGTAATACAACAAACATGAAAATGGAAGAGGCATATTTCTGGCTTCCACCACGTGTAGATGAATATATGGATTCTTATGAAGAGCAGATGGATTTAGCAGAAAATCTGATGTGTATTGCAGAAAGTGGATGGGATTTTAATCCGAGATTTGCTACAGATGAAAAGAAATTTGCAACAAAGGAATTTGCTCATTTAGACTTAAATTGTATTCTTTATGACGTAGAATGTAAAATTGCAAAAATGAATGCTGTATTAGGTAATGAAGAAGCAGAAAAAGAATTTCTTGATCGTGCTATTGAACGTAAAGAAAAAATGGAAAAATATATGTTAAATAAAGACAATGGAATATTTATGGATTACAATTATGAGAAAGATTGTTTCTCAAAGGTTGTAAGCTGTGCGTCTATGTATCCTTTTGCTGTAGGATTATCAGATGATAAGGAAGCAGCAAAGAAAGTTCTTGAAAGATTAGAATTAGAATTTGGTATTGCAGCGTGTGAGTACAGAGGAGAAGATGCAAAATATTATCAGTGGGATTACCCATCAATGTGGCCATCAAATGTTTATTTTACATGTTATGGATTAAAGAAAATTGGCATGGAAGAAGAAGCAAAACGTATAGCAGAAAAATACATAAAAACTGTTGACAAATGTTATGAAGAAACAGGTATGTTATGGGAAAAATATGATGCCACAGAGGGAAGTGTTTCAGTTACAAGCGAATATGAAACGCCTGAAATGTTAGGCTGGACAGCTGGTGTATACAGATACATTCAGGAAAACATACTTTAAAGCTACCTGCACAAAGTAAAATGTTTGAGTCTGTAGGGCGAGTTTTAGCTACCACAGGTTAATAAGTGAGTGGACTGAATAGAAAACGCAGCGTATCTTTATCATACTACTATGTCAACGTGTAAAAAATAGTTAAAAACTATGGACTAATTTGTCATTTTGTGAGAGAATAAGAAACGTATGTGGGTAATATTGTAGCTCGCAATTATGCAGTAATATTATAATATCTTAACTGCAAAAAAATGGATTTAATCCATAAGTTATATTTCGAAAGGAGTATTTATTCAGATGATTTATTCAAAAGAAGTTGAAATGATGTGTCCTGTAGCTAAGGGCGCAAAACATGAACCTGCTCCAATCCCAGAAGAAGGAAAATGGGTTCATTCAAAAGAAATCAAAGATATTTCAGGTTTTACACATGGTGTAGGCTGGTGTGCGCCACAGCAGGGTGCTTGTAAGCTTACATTAAATGTTAAAGAAGGTATCATTGAAGAAGCATTAGTAGAAACTATTGGTTGTTCAGGTATGACACATTCAGCAGCTATGGCAGCTGAAATTCTTCAGGGTAAGACTATTCTCGAAGCTTTAAACACAGACTTAGTTTGTGATGCTATTAATACAGCTATGAGAGAATTATTCTTACAGATAGTTTATGGTAGAACACAGAGTGCTTTCTCAGATGACGGACTTGTTGTTGGTGCAGGTCTTGAAGACTTAGGAAAAGGACTTCGTTCACAGGTTGGTACAATGTACGGAACATTAGCAAAAGGTCCTCGTTACCTTGAAATGG
>CAYWUE010000077.1:0-7276 GCA_964461415.1 uncultured Eubacterium sp. | reverse complement strand
GTAGAGCAGAGGACTGAAAATCCTCGTGTCTCTGGTTCGATTCCGGAACTGGGCATTTTGTAGTGTATTGAGCCATATAAAAATAAAGAGAGAAACTCGAAGAAAATTTATTTTCGAGAGAGTTTCTCTCTTTATTTTTATACGTCGAAAGTTGTTAAGCTAAAAGAGCGAAACGATTTGAGCTTGAATGACTCAATACAAAAAAAGAACCGAAGAAAATCATTTAATAAAGTAAATGTTTGATTATGTTTATAAAAAATAGTAAGATATACTTTAGCTTAATATTACAAATGAAACGGAGATAATTATGAAAGAGCATCTTGCAAGAGAAATTATATTTGAAGAGAAAGTAAAAAAGTTACTACAGGATAGCAATTATATTGAAATTATTGAAGAGGATGTTCATGGAAGAAGTGCTTATCATGATATTAACTCGTATGGAAAAATAAATATTCCAGCCGCTTTTATTTTTCCTATAAGAATTATTTTTCAATATAAATATTATGCTAAAAATAAGGTTGAATTAAGTCATATACGTGATTTTGGAGGCACTATTGTAGATATTTCTGAAACAAATTATTCGATTTATGGTAATGTTGGAAATATATGTGATAGATATACATATACAGGGTGTTATTTTAGTGCAACAGCTTTTTCATTGGAAGCACAGGAATATGCATGGGCTCATAATATTTTTATGTTCTCATTAGAACGAATAGGAGTGATGCAGCCGATATTGAATAAGATTGATTCTTTTGTATCGGGATTAAGCGAAAATATTATCAATAATATCACTAAACAGGAATTGCTTGAAGGATATGAGAGGGAAGTTGAAGATAATAGTATTTTTCCAGAAGCAGCTATTGGAATTTTAAATGGTGTATATCCGGTTATTCTCTTAGGTAAACATGGATGGACACAGCCGGTTATTGAGGAAGCGTATAAATCTGAGATTAATAGAGCATATATTGATAGTGTTTACAGAAGTGAAAATCAATTTGAAGTAAATTTTGAGTTGAATTTTATGGAATCCAGCGCTGAATTTTCTGTACCAAATGTAGTTGTTGAAAAGCTTATGAATAGAGAAGATAATGATACTAAAAGTAATGTTATTTTTAATATAGATATTCCTTTTATTAATGAGAAGGGAATAAAACAATTTGTATCTCTTGAGGTGTTTTTAGAGGGATTTAATAAGGGAGAGTATACAAATAAGCAGATTTCATTTTTCAATCTGTAATACTAATTTTGAAATGAGGAAAAGCAATTGAATGAGAGTTTTCATAATAAATTAATTCAATATTGTGATAGTGGAATGTATCCGTTGCATATGCCAGGACATAAAAGAAATGAAGCATTGTTTGAAAATGTAGACCCTTACTATTATGACATTACTGAAATAGACGGTTTTGATAATTTGCATTGTGCGAAAGGAATTATAAAAGATGCAATGGATAATGCAGCTAGCTTTTTTGAAACTGATAGGACATGGTTTTTAGTGAACGGAAGTTCATGTGGGATTTTGGCTGCCATTAATGCAGTAACGAATATTGGGGAACATATTATCATTGGACGAAATTGTCATAAGTCGGTTTATAATGCTATAAAAATTCGAAATTTACAGGTGGATTATCTGTATCCTTCATATATTGAAGAGTATGGAATAAATGGGGGATATAATTGGAGGGAGCTTGAGAAAATTCTTGAAAATAACAACGACGTTAAGGCAGTATTAATTACATCTCCAACCTATGAAGGAGTAGTTTCAGATATAGAAAAAATAGCGTGTGTGTGTCACAGACATGATAAGGTATTGATTGTTGATGAGGCTCATGGAGCTCATTTTGGTTTAAGTGATAGGCTGCCGATTCCGGCATATAAACTAGGAGCAGATATTGTTATAGAAAGTACACATAAAACATTGCCTGCAATGACGCAAACTGGGTTACTTCATTTATGTGGTAATAAAGTTGATGAAAAAAAAATTAGTGAAATGCTTTCTGTATATCAAACCAGCAGTCCTTCTTATATTTTGATGGCAAGTATTGATAAGTGCATATGTGATATTCAAAATAATTGTCAACAAAGATATGAAAAATTGACCAAAGTTATTAACAAAATAAAGAAAAAAGTTAATAAGTGCAGCAATTTATGTATTATATGTGAAGAATTGCTTAATAAGGAATTCGTTTATGATATGGATGTTACAAAATTAGTTATTAGAATAAATAATAATATATGTACAGGCAAAGTATTAGCAGAAATTCTTAGAAAAAAGTTTGGTTTTGAAGTAGAAATGGAGTCATTAAATTATATTTTGGCAATTACTACTATAAGTGATAGAATAGAAGAGTTAGAAAGATTTGCTGATATATTGGTAGAAATTGATTCTAAATTAGAAAACATTAAGTTAGTAGAATCGAAAAATGGTAAATTAAATAATCCAAAAATATTCGGAACTAAATTATTTAAAAATGAGAGAAAATTTTCTATATATGAAGCTGATTTAAGGGATATGGAATCTATAAAATTGCAACAGGCATGTGGAAGAATTGCCGGTACAATGGTTTATTTATATCCACCAGGAATTCCCATTCTCGTTCCAGGTGAGGTGATTTCTGAGAAATTAATTAATCAAGTTGATGAATTTATAAAGGCAAATCTTAATATTGTAGGATTAGATGACGATTTTATTACGGTTATAAAAAATTGATATCATAGAAAAATTATTTGGAGGAATAATGTCAAAGATTTTTTTTGTTCTGGGAAAAAGCTGTAGTGGTAAGGATACTATTTTTAAAAAACTTAAAGATTGCAGTGATTTGAATTTAAGAACTGTTATAGGTTATACAACAAGGCCTATGCGTATTGATGAAGAAGATGGAAGAGAGTATTTTTTTGTTAATAGGGAAAAACTTGAATCTCTTAAAAATGAAAATAAGGTTATTGAATGTAGAGATTATGATACTGTTTATGGAATTTGGAGTTATTTTACAGTAGATGATGGTCAGATTGACTTGAATAAGGGTAATTATCTTTATATTGGAACGTTGGAATCTTATATGCAGATGGTAAATTACTATGGCAGCGATGTGGTAGTGCCTCTATATGTACAGGTTGAAACGGGAGAAAGACTGGCTAGAGCAGTAAATAGAGAGAGACAACAAAGTCAGCCTAAGTACAAGGAGATGTGTAGAAGATTTTTGGCGGATGAAGAAGATTTTTCTGAAGATAAAATTAAGGATGCAGGTATTGTTAATAGATTTAATAATGATAATTTAGACAGATGCATTTTGGAAATAAAAGATGATATCCTTAATTATATTAAATAAAAAGATATCTATAAATTTCAGTTTTTTTTTTAATAATAGCAGCTAACATAGGTAAGAATTATTATAGTAGTGATGCATGTTCGATTTAAATTAAAAAGAAATGTCATTTAACTATGTACAGTAGTTAGCGGTAATAATTAAATATATTTTCATAAGTATACTGTGATTTTTGACACTATAATCTTATTTATGTTATTATATGTTAATGTAGTTATAAAGTATTTTGGGAGTTGAGATGGAGTCAGGTAGAATTCTAGGACAAAATCATATATTGAAGCATTTTGAGAATGCCATAAAGATGGAAAAAATTTCTCATGCATACATTATAAATGGTGAGGAAGGTTCTGGCAAAATGAAGCTAGCAGTTCATTTTGCAAAGGCATTGCAATGCGATAATAATAGACGCGGTGAAAATGGAAACATTACAGGAGTTTCTTGTGGTGTTTGTAGGTCCTGCAAACAGACGGATTCTAAAAATCAACCAGATATTAAATATATTACTTATGAAAAATTAGGTATTGGTGTAGATGAAATCAGGGAACAAATAAATGATGACATTGATATAAAACCATATAGCAGTCCTTATAAGATTTATATTGTTCCGGATAGTGAAAAGATGACTGTTCAGGCGCAAAATGCTCTTTTAAAAACTATTGAGGAGCCACCTGAATATGCGATTATTATTCTGCTGACAACTAATGCAGACACTTTTTTACAGACAATTTTGTCGAGATGTGTAGTTTTAAATATTCGACCTGTTAAGGAGGATGTTATAAAAAATCAATTAACCACTGAATATGGGGTGGGTGATTATGAAGCAAGAGTGGCAGCTACATTTTCTAACGGAAATCCAGGAAAAGCCATTAAACTTTCGACCTCGGAGGAATTTAAGGAGTTAAAACAATTTGTTGTAGGATTACTTGTTTCTTTAGAAAAAGGCGGAATGGATGTTATCAGCGAAGCTGTAGAGAAAACAGGAGGATTTAAAAAGCATATTGAAGAATTTTTCAGCCTTATGAGGATATGGTTTAGAGATATATTGATGTATAAGGCTACCGGTAATGATGAGGAGATAATATTTCAGGATGAATATAGAGTGATAGAAAATTTTTGTGAAAAATTTTCTTTTAATGATATTAGTGTAATTCTAGAATCCATAGATCAGGCTCAGGGAAGAATTAATTCTAATGTGAATTTTGATTCGACTATTGAAATATTATTATTATTAATAAAAGAAAAGATGAAAAATTAAATTGATTGATATAGGCATATGAAAGGATATAGTGATGGTAAAGGTAATAGGAGTAAGATTTAGACAGGCAGGAAAAATTTATAATTTTAGTCCGGCAGATTATGAAGTGGAAGCGGGAAATCATGTTATTGTTGAAACTGCAAGAGGAATAGAGTATGGTAAGGTTGTTCAGGGAATAAGTGAGATTGAGGATGATAAGTTAGTTACTCCTTTAAAATCAGTCATTCGTATTGCAACAGAGGAAGATGATAAAAAAGCCATGGAAAATAAAGAGAAAGAAAAGAAGGCTTTTAAGATTTGCAAGGAAAAGATTATTAAACATGGCCTTGATATGAAACTTATTGATACAGAGTATACTTTTGATAATAATAAGGTTTTGTTTTATTTTACAGCGGATGGAAGAATAGATTTCAGAGAGCTTGTAAAGGATTTGGCAGCTGTTTTTAAGACAAGAATTGAGCTTAGACAGGTTGGTGTCAGGGACGAAACAAAGATGCTTGGAGGAATTGGAATTTGTGGAAGACCTCTTTGCTGCAATAGCTATTTATCTGAATTTATTCCTGTTTCAATTAAGATGGCGAAGGAACAAAGTTTGTCACTTAATCCGACTAAGATATCAGGAATTTGTGGAAGATTAATGTGTTGTCTTAAGAATGAGCAGGATGCATATGAAGAATTAAATTCTAACCTTCCTGATGTTGGAGAAGTTGTAAAAACTGTTGATGGATTTAAGGGAGAGGTTGTCAGTGTAAATGTCCTTAGACAAAAGGTTAAGATTGTTGTTGAAATAAATGACGAGAGAGAAATCCGGGAATATACAGTGGAAGAATTAAAGTTTAAGCCGAAGAAGAAGAAATTCAATTTGGCGTCAGAAGAATTGAAGGCACTTAAAAACCTTGAGGATAAGGAAGAGTCTAAGTTAGATTAATTAGTTTGGTATTTTTGAAGGCAGAGGTTTTAATTGGAAATAAAATTAGAGTCAGGTGAACAACTAGTCGATTTGGAACGAAACGGCTATAAAATTATTCAGAATAGAGAAAGATTTTGTTTTGGAATGGACGCAGTTTTGCTTACAGGTTTTGCAAGTGTAAGAAAAGGTGAAAGAGTTTTGGATCTGGGAACAGGAACAGGAATTATTCCCATTTTACTTGAAGCAAAAACTGAGGGTGAAGATTTTTGTGCATTAGAAATTCAAAAAGAAAGTGCAGATATGGCAAGAAGAAGCGTCTTTTTTAATAATCTTCAGGAGAGAATTCATGTAGTAGATGGAGATATAAAGGAAGCGTCAAAGATTTTTGGGGCGGCAACATTTGACGTTGTGACAACAAATCCACCCTATATGACTGAAAACCATGGTGTGAAAAATCCTGAGGAACCAAAGGCTATTGCAAGGCATGAAATAAAATGTAATTTGGAAGATGTTATAAGGGAAGCGGCTAAGGTTTTGAAACCAAGAGGCAGATTTTATATGGTTCATCGTCCGAGAAGATTAACAGAAATCATTGCATTAATGAAAGAATACAAAATTGAACCGAAAAGAATCAGGATGGTTCACCCTTTTTCAGATAAGGATGCAAATATGCTTTTAATAGAAGGTGTGCGAGGCGGAAAGTCTATGATGGTGGTTGAGCCGCCGTTGATTGTATATGAAAAACCGGGAGTATATACCACAGAAATACATAAAATATACGGCTTTTAAATTATATGGAGAAAAAAATGGCAGGAAAATTATATTTGTGTGCAACACCCATAGGAAATCTTGAGGATATTACATATAGAGTTGTAAGAACACTTAAGGAAGTAGATTTGATTGGTGCGGAGGATACCAGAAATAGTATTAAGTTGCTTAATCATTTTGAAATTAAAACTCCTATGACAAGTTATCATGAATTTAATAAATATGATAAGGCAAAACAATTAGTGGCAATGATGAAGGAAGGAAAGAATATTGCTATTATAACTGATGCCGGAACACCAGGAATATCAGATCCGGGAGAAGAAATTGTCAGACAGTGTTATGAACAGGGGATTGAGGTTACATCTCTTCCTGGTGCAGCAGCTTGCATAACTGCACTAACAATGTCTGGACAAAAAACCAGAAGATTTTGTTTTGAGGCTTTTTTGCCAAAGGATAAAAAAGAAAAGGCGATGGTAATAAGTGAATTAGAAAATGAAACAAGAACCATTATTATATATGAGGCACCACATAGACTACTTAAGACCTTAAAGGAACTTTGGCAGGTTTTAGGTAACAGACAAATTACTTTATGTCGGGAATTGACTAAGAAGTATGAAGAAGCTGATAAGACTACTATAGAGCAGGCGATTGAAAAATATTCTCAGAATGAAGCAAGGGGAGAATTTGTACTTATAATTGAGGGAAAGACGCAGGAAGAAATTCAGAAAGAAAATAAACAAAAATGGGAAAATATGTCTATAGAGGAACATGTTAAATATTATGTCAACCAAGGTAATGACAAAAAGACAGCAATGAAGTTGGTGGCAAAGGATAGAGGTGTTTCTAAAAGAGATATTTATAATGCACTTTTAGATTAGATAATATAAGCAGTTAAAAATATATTATCTAATTCAGAGTTGTAAGGGTAATGTAGAATGACAAAGCGTGCGTAGCAAAATTAAATCATGACCACCAGCTCAGCTGGTGGTTTGCTCTGCGGCTATAAGCCGCTGT
>CAYWUE010000076.1:0-7443 GCA_964461415.1 uncultured Eubacterium sp. | reverse complement strand
CTCACGCATATTAGCGTTACCTTCACTAAAAAGGTATACCCATTTGTTTGCCATGAATTTTTCCTCCTGAAATCTTGTATTTTATGTTATGAGTTGCTGGAATGGCTTTCCTATATGCAGCTCATATAATCTCTTATTGATGAGATATGTGTAAACTAAGCTTGTTCTGCTATACATATTTTTTTAGACAACAAAACAAGTGGACACAATCCCACCTATGAAGTTTATTATAACATAGACCGATTTATAGTCAAGAAAAAAGTGCACCGTAAACTTCTTAAATTTTCTAGAGTTACGATGCATTTTTTATTAATTCTTACCACTTATCTAATTTTTGCTCAATAATCTTTGCGATTAACATTCTTTTATTGTTCCACCACCTAGAACCACATCACCATTATAAAGTACAACTGCCTGTCCTTTTGTGATGGCTCTAATAGGCTGTTCAAATTCAATTTCCACATCACCGTTTTCTAAAACCTTTGCAACACCTTCCGTCAAAGGCTGATGGTATCTTGTTCTTGCGCTGACTTTAATTGACTCTGCCGGCATTTCACCTGAAATCCAATTAAAATCAGTTGCCAAAAGCTTGTCCTTAAACAAATCTTTGTTGCGACCAACTACAACTTCATTTGTTTCAGGACGAATTTCTAATACATAATGTTTCCCATCTCGATTAACATTTATGCCTTTTCTCTGTCCAACTGTATATCTGTAGTATCCGTTATGCTCGCCTATTACCTTTCCATTTATATCAAGAAAATTTCCCTTGCCTACTTTTTTTCGAGTATACTCTTCAATAAACTTCATGTGATTGCCGTCAGGTATAAAGCATATATCCTGTGAATCATGCTTATCTGCATTTATCAGACCACATTCCGTAGCTTTTTTTCTTATTTCATCCTTAGTATATTCACCTAAAGGAAATATTGTATGTGCCAACTGTTCCTGAGTAATATGATACAAAACATAACTTTGATCCTTCGAATCATCTATCCCCTTCAAAAGCTGATATTTCCCAGTTGATTCATCGTATGCTGTTCTTGCATAATGTCCTGTTACAATATAATCGCAGCCTAATTCTTTTGCCCTTCTGTCTAGTTCCTGAAACTTCAAATATCTATTGCAATCCACGCATGGATTAGGCGTCATTCCACACATATAGCATCCAACAAACTTATCAATCACCTTTTGCTTAAATTCAGCTTTAAAATTAAATACATAATAAGGAAATCCCAATTCGTAAGCAACACTTCTTGCATCTTCTACATCACTTAAAGAACAACATGTTTTTTCATCTGACATGTTAATATCTTCGTTATCATACAATTTCATCGTAACGCCAATCGGCTCAAAACCTTTTTCTTTCATAAAAACGGCAGCAACACTGCTGTCAACACCGCCGCTCATTGCTATCAATGCTTTTTTCATTTATCCTAACCTAATCATTTCATCAATACATTTTTTTGCTTTCAATCTCGTTTCATCATCCAACTGTATTTCTAATCCGCCCACTCCCTTACAGCAATTTAAAACGTCTGTTAATGTTGTAGCCTTCATATTGTGACATACACAGTCTTTAGATAATGGATAAAACGTTTTGTCTGCACATTCCATCTGAAGATGTGTGACAATACTATTTTCTGTTCCGATAATAAATTCCTTTTTATCACTTTTTCTTGCAAAATCCATAATTCCGGTAGTTGAACCAACATAGTCAGCTAACTCAACAACTTCTGGTCTACATTCAGGATGCACCAAAAACAATGCGTCCGGATGAACTTCTTTTGCTTTCTTCACATCCTCAGCACTCATTCTTGCATGTGTAGGACAACCACCTGATAATAATTTAAAATTCTTATCAGGAATCTGTTTTGAAACCCAATCTCCCAAATTACAATCAGGAATAAATAAAATATTATCATTTTCTATTTTATTGCAAATTGTAATAGCTGAAGATGACGTTACACACACATCGCATATAGTCTTTAATTCGCTTGTAGTATTAATATATGCTACAACTGTGTAGTCACTGTAAGACTGCTTAACCTGTTCAATCATTTCTTTATCCATCATTTCTGCCATAGGGCATCCTGCATCACCATTTGCAAGATATACTGTCTTGTCCGGTGATAGAATTTTCACAGTTTCGGCCATAAATTTTACACCACACATAATAACTGTTTTATTTTTTGTTTCTGCTGCTTTTACTGATAATGCAAAACTGTCTCCTGTAAAATCAGCAACTTCAAGGATTTCTGGATTTTGATAACAATGTGCCAAAATACATATATCCTTCTCCTTCTTTAATTTAAGAATCTCTTCCTGAATATCTCTAATCATTTTTCACCTTTATCTCACTTGCGCTTTTTTGTTCTTCTGTTTGTCCTTGTAATCATTTATAGCAGCTTCAATAGCTTCCTCGGCAAGAACAGAACAATGCATTTTGTGCGGTGGCAAACCATCAAGTGCCTCTACAACTGCCTTGTTTGTAACCTTTAATGCATCATCTATGGATTTCCCCTTTATCATTTCTGTTGCCATAGAACTACTTGCTATAGCGGAACCACATCCGAATGTATTAAATTTTACGTCAGTTATGACGTTATTGTCAACCTTTATATATATTTTCATTATATCTCCACACTTTACATTGCCCACTTCACCTACTCCATCCGGATTTTCAATCTTCCCCACATTTCTAGGATTCATAAAATGATCCATTACTGCTTCACTATATAACATGTTCTTCCTCTCCTTTATTTAATTTATCCCAAATCGGCGAAATGCTTCTCAAATATTCTACAACCTCTTTAACCGATTTTATTATATATTCAACCATTTCCTCATTAATTGTCTCATCAATTGTCAATCTTAGCGAACCATGAGCTATCTCATGTGGTCTTCCAATTGATAAAAGCACGTGGCTTGGGTCTAGCGACCCTGATGTACACGCTGAACCTGATGATGCTGCTATCCCCTTGTTATCTAAAAGTAACAGCAACGATTCTCCTTCAATCCCCTCAAAGCAAAAATTCACATTTCCCGGCAATCTTCTTTCTTCATCACCATTCAATATAGAATGTTCTATGCTAGAAAGTCCCTTAATTAATTTATCTCTATAATAATTCATTTTTTCTTCATTTGTATCCATAACGGCAACTGATTCTTTTAATGCCACAGCCATCCCAACTATAGCCGGAAGATTCTCAGTGCCGCCACGTTTTCCTCTTTCCTGTGCTCCGCCTTCTATAATATTAGTAAGAGGAACTTTATTATTTGCATAAAGTACGCCAACACCCTTAGGGCCATGAAACTTGTGAGCCGAAATAGACATCATATCAATCTTTTGTTTTTTTACATCTATATTAACGTGTCCTGTTGCCTGAACTGCATCAGTATGAAAAATGACATTATATTTTTCGCATATTTCTCCAATTTCAGTAACAGGTTCTATTGTTCCAATCTCGTTATTTGCATACATTATGCTAACAAGTATAGTATCTTCTCTAATCGAATTTTCTACATCCTTTGGATTTATCCTGCCTTTTTCATCCACGTCAAGTAAAGTCACCTCAAAACCTTCTTTTTCTAATTTTGACAAAGTGTGTAACACCGCATGATGTTCAATCTTTGACGAAATAATATGTTTCTTTCCTTTCAAAGCACCAAATCGTGCTGCAGAGATAATAGCCTGATTATCAGACTCACTTCCTCCTGATGTAAAATAAATTTCCTTAAACGTTGCTCCAATACAATTAGCAATATCCATTCGTGCTCCATACAGTTTCTCCGCAGCTTTTTGTCCTAAACCATGAAGACTTGAAGGATTTCCATAATATTCCTTCATACACTCATTCATTGCGCTGATAGCTGTCTTACACATCTTGGTTGTAGCAGCGTTGTCTGCATATATATACATTCTTTTTAACCCTCCTTTATTCCTACTTATCTACTAGGAATTATATATCTACTATTTAATTTTGTAAATACCAAAAATTTATTACAAAACTCAGTTAAAAATTTGTTACATTTTTTACACTTGACAAACATAAAATTATTTGGCATTATTAATACTCGTAATATCTATGTAACATTTTTGTAACAGACGGAGGTTGTTTTGAAGCATAAGTATATAGGTTTACTTTCAATAGCATTTTTGATGTGTACTACAACTACTTTTTCAGTATACGGTGCAACTCAGAATAATACTAATGTTAAGCATAATATCGCTACTGCACATACATCTAATAATGTGATAGTTGCAAACAAGAACATTAAAGTAAACAAAAAAACTAATTTAACAAAAACATTAAAATTAAATAAAAGTACAGTAAAAAATTACACATTTACATCTAGCAAAACAAAAATTGCAACAGTAACACCTTCTGGTAAGATTACCGGAAAAAAAGCTGGTTTGACAGTAATAACTGTAAAATCAAAAACTAATAACACTGTTTATGCAACAGTAAACGTAAATGTAAAAAACAGATACTCAGCTAAGGATTTAAGACTTATGTCTTCTATTATTTATAGCGAAGCAGGAGATCAGAGTTACGCAGGAAAAAAAGCCGTTGGAATTGTCATAATGAACAGAATCAACTCAAATGCTTTTCCAAATAATCTTAAAAGCGTGATTTACCAGCCGGGACAGTTTACTCCAACTAGAAATGGTTCATTGAACAAATCGTTATCATTGTATGATAATGGCAAACTCGACAAAGAATGTATCAAGGCTGCAAAAGCTGTTTTAAACGGTGACACAAAAGTTTCTATTTCATCCAAAAACATCAATATGAAATCTTACCTTTACTTTAGTGGATATGTTAGTGGCTCAAGATTATCAATCGGTGGACATCAATTTAAATAAAATATAATAATCCCCCAAAAGCGATATAAAATCAAACTTTTGGGGGATTATTTATATTCAATCTATTTAATGTTTCCTTCAACTAAATCTTTAAGTGTAACACTCTCCAAATACTCATCAATCCTATCATCGAGTTGTTTCCATAAAGGCAGCGTTATACATTCTCCTGCCCTTTCACATACTTTCGCTCCGTCTTCTAAGCAGCCTACCGGCGCCAAAGTCCCCTCCGTAAGCTTCAAAATAGAACCTATCGTATATTCTGAAGAATCTTTGATAAGTTTGTAGCCACCCGCTTTTCCACGCTGGCTTTCTAGCATCTGTCCCTTATTTAACAATGAAACAATCATTTCCAAATACTTCATTGAAATTTGTTGTCTTTCTGCCACGTCTTTCAAAGAAATATATGCTTCACTGGCATTTTGTGCCAAATCTATCATAACTCTTAGAGCATATCGCCCCTTTGTTGAAATCATCATAACAAAAACCTCACTTTAATTATATGTCAATTTCAGTATAACTTACACATCTCCCAAAATCAACATAATTCCTCCGCCCCCTGATATCGTAATCTTTAGCATCAAACACTAAAAAAGACGACCGCCTGATTTGAAATGTACAAAAATGATTAAAACATTTCAAAAAGCCAGTCGCCTTTATATTAATATGTACTTTGAAAGAATTTTGACAAATTACTTTTTATTTTAAAATCATTTGATTTTAACTGTTTTTTTGCTTGAATATGGACCGTAAATCTTCTGCTTACCATTCATATAAAAACCTCTAACTCTTACATAATATTTCTTTTTTGATTTTAATTTTTTAATTGTAATCTTTGTTTTAGTAGTAATCTTAGTTTTTGATGACTTAAAGTTTTTCCTTAAAGAATACTGTACCTGATATTTTTTAGCTTTGCTAGCTTTCTTAAATTTAACAACCATCGCCTTCTTCTTAGGTGTAACTTTAGAAATCTTTACCTGTGAAGGTGACTGAATATCTGCAGTAATCTTAAAATCTTTTACTTCAATAGTTCCACTCATATCACTTTCTTCAACATATTCTCTCATGAATGCGCCGAAAGCAAATTTGAAACCTAAAGTTGGATTAGAACTCTTTTTCTGATATTCAGATTTAAGTGATGGAATCTTTACTGTAGCTGTAACTGTAACATAACCATTATCAGCAGTATTTGTGCTATCAAGTTCAATAAGAGGATTAAACCATTTTGTTTTATCCTTATTAGTTTCAACAACACTCTTTCCACCGATTGCAGCTTTAAGGTTAGTCAATTCAAGCGCTGCTCCATCTTTATCTGTATTATCATATACTTTAAAATGGATATGTTTCTTATAATTAACTTTTCCTGTCTTTTTATTCTGACCTTTACCATTTACAGTAACAGTTTCAACAATGTCATTTTTCAATGTACTTTTTATCTTAAATGAAATATTATAATATCTGCCTCTTTCTACATTAACAACCTTGTCGACAGTAACCCCCCATGGATTAGACATAAGTGCCTTTCCGTTTCTCCATGCTTCAGCACTGTAGCCTGTACTAGCAACATTCATCAAAAATCCGTCAGATGTACTTGATGTAATTTTTGCATCTTCTCCATAGCTTTTAAATGAATCTTCTGTATTCTGGTATTTAAGTCCTGCACTTATAAGTGTATTTTCCCATTTTCCGCCGTCTTCTCTAGTATGAATAGAAAAAGAGGTCCACGCCTTCCCATTAGAAACATCTGTACCTTTTGCAACTGCTGCTGACACATAAGACGCACAACCAACAACTAATGAAACTGATAAACCAACAGCTACTAATTTTTTTAATAACTTTCTCATTTCTAATATCTCCTTTACATTTATTTCTTAATCTTAGGCTAACATTTTGAAACGTTTTTATCAAGTGCATTTTATTGACGTTTTTAACAAAAATTCAGCTTATGTTTTGTAGGATTTTCCATTAAACACTTATATTATTATTTATTTAATCATAGTCACTGATTTTTAAAGAAAATTCATATAACAAAATTTATTAGTATAGTTTTTTAAAGTTCAAAGTGCCGCATGCGGCACTTTGCTTTCGAGCGAATGCGTGTTCATAACTGCCTTTCAATAAGTTTCGCATCCAAATCAAAACGTTTTATATAACAGGAAATTCGGCGGATTTTTATATTATATAAAAAAATGATACCCATGCCGGATACCATTTTATCGCATAAAAAAAGCGCGAGACGGGGATCGAACCCGCGACCCCCTCCTTGGCAAGGAGGTGCTCCACCACTGAGCCACTCGCGCATTGTTGTTTGTGCTTATGCATATATATTTGATTATCTGAAGTGTAAGACTACGCCTCACATTTCAAGCGCGAGACGGGGATCGAACCCGCGGCCCCCTCCTTGGCAAGGAGGTGCTCCACCACTGAGCCACTCGCGCATTATTGTTTTGCGTCACACGCAAGAAATATAATATCACATCCCCTTATGAATGTCAACCATATTTTTCATTTTGTTTCTGTTGGGTTAAATAAAAAAGTAAATTCCACTTCATGCTGAATTTAGTCTTACAATCTGC
>CAYWUE010000075.1:0-7532 GCA_964461415.1 uncultured Eubacterium sp. | reverse complement strand
CATTTTAAATTTCCTCCTAAATAACAAATCTTAAATTTTAATTTTAATTTTAATAGTTTTTTGATTTTTAATTTCAATATAATTCTTATATCTTTTGTATTATGCATAAATGCTTTTTTTGTGATTTTTTGTGTTTTTTATAAATACTTTTTCTTTTGCAATTTTCTCTTTTGTATTTTTAATAAACACTTTTTCTTTTGTATGTCTTCAACTTAATTATATATAAATCAAATTGCGCACCTTATCTTTTTGTCATTTTCTTTGTGTTTTATCTTTTGTTCTTTTCAATTACTTTTGTATATCATTTTCTTTTGTATACAATAATAATCTTTTGTATCTTATATTGTCAAATTAAACTGTTATACATAATTAAAATAAGGTTTAAATACACATAGATCTTAGTTTAATTCTTATTAATCCACATCAAACGCACATATATTTAACATTTTTAATGTATCCTGTGTAGGACGTGGAATAATGTGCTGCTGTACTACCCCTGTGAGGCTTTCAGCAGTCTGTCTGCCTGCTTCAACTGCAGCTGTTACGTCTTCTACAGAACCTCTGAACTTGATTGTTACAAGCAAAGGTACCGGAAGTGCATCTGCATTACCAGGCTTATTTTTATCAAATGGTTCAAGTGTAACATTTGCTGCCTTGCATCCTGCATCAGCTGCCATAAATGCACAAACCAAACCATATACCTCTAAAATTCCAACTGCTCTTTCGTCCATAAAGGGCTCCTTCCTAGTCAGCCATTACTGCAATCTTAAGACCTGTCATTTCAAGATTCTTTCTGAAACCGTCATTAATCTTGCTTAATGGATATTTGTCAGTAATTAACTCATTAATTGGAAGTCCTATAGACTTAGCTGCCTTAAGGAATTCAAATGTTGTAGCGTAATCACGTAATGTGTATACCCAACTGCCAACAGTTGTAATTTCTTTTGAACAAATATCAAAGTGTGGGTTGATTGTTGCATCTCCACCATTAATGAAGAATCCTAATTCACACAAGCCGCCACCATTACGGATAAACTTATATATATTAGAATGTCCTGCAGATGAACCTGTACACTGGAATGCAAAATCTGCAAGATTTCCATCAAACTTTGTATTAACTGCTTCTGCCATTTCTTCAACGCCCGAATAATCTTTAAAGTTAACACTGTCAGTTGCCCCAAGTCTCTTTGCAAAATCAAGTCTTCCCTGATTGCCATCTACCGCAATGATGTTTGTAACACCCATTGTCTTTAAGATTGCAATACAGATAAGTCCGATAGGACCACATCCCTGAACAACAACTCTACTGTTGAATCTTAAGATTCCTGTTGTTTTTGCTCTTTCTACAGCATGAACTAATACTGCACATGGCTCAATTAATATACGTGAATCCAAATCTAAGTCACTAACATTAAAAAATGTAGAACCTTTTCTGATCAAGATATAATCTGCAAACCATCCGTTTAAGTGAACATCATCATCCGGCAATAAACCGTAAACATCTGCTCCTCCAACGTTTTGTTTGTTTAAATCAAACATTGTAATAGATGGATCATCTTTAAAAATCATACATGTAACAAGCTTGTCCCCAACCTGAACCGGTATGCCTGCACTGTCAACCTTTACATTTTTACCCATCTTTACGATTTCACCTGTACCTTCATGTCCAAGTGCTACAGGTATAAGACCAAATGGGTCTCTCTTGAATTCGTGAGCATCTGTACCACAGATACCACAGCCTTCAACCTTAACTAAGATGTCATCATCGCCAACTTCAGGCATTGGAAATTCTTTTATTTCAAATTTTTCCAATGAAGTTAACATAGCAACTCTGGCTGTCTTAGGAATTGTTACGTTTGAAGCTTTTGCTGCAGGTACATCTGTCATATTATTTAAAACCTGTTTTACAATAGCTTCAATCTGTGTTGAATTCATTTCCATTTTTTCCTCCTATCGTATGCAAAGACTATCCTGCATTGTACAACGTCTTCTCTTTGTAAATGTTGAAGCACTTGTAAGTCCCTCACCTGTTCTGCTGGCAATAGTAAATGTTGGGAAACCTTCTCCACCAAATCCTAATGCTGCATAACTTGGTCCATTCTTTACAAGAATAGCTGTGTCCATTGCTCTTGCATACTGTGTTATTCTGTCAACATTCTTTGAATGAATATGCGCACTGTGTCTGTTGCCATGTTCTAACCATACAGCTTTTTCAACTGCATCATCAAAATCCTTAGCTCTAACGACACCTAATATTGGCATCATTAATTCTTCAGCGATTAATTTATGTTCTTTTGGTCCTTCAAAAATAATACATCTAATATTGTCAGCGGCTTTAATTCCAACCATTTCCAATAATTTCTTTGCTGAACGACCAACACATTTTCTGTTAAGTCTGCCCTTTTCATCAAAAACAGTCTTTAACAGCTTATCCTGAACTTCTTTTGAAGCAAGATAACATCCCTGTTCCTGTACCATATAATTCATAAGTTCATCACAAATTGAATCAACTGCAACTACTTCTTTTTCTGCGATACATGGAAGGTTATTATCAAAAGTACATCCGTTAACGATGTCTTCTGCTGCTTTTCTAATATCTGCTGTTTCATCAACTAATGCTGGAGGATTTCCGGCACCTGCACCAATACCTCTCTTTCCACTAGATAAAACTGCTGTTACTACACCAGGACCACCTGTAGCTACTAACAATGGAATATCTTTATGTTTCATCATTACTGCACTTGTCTCTAATGTAGGTTCTTCAACTGTACAAGCAATATTGTCAGGTCCACCTGCTTCAAGTGAAGCTTCATTTAAAAGATTAACTGCATAAATAGAAGTCTTAATAGCCTGTGGATGCGGATTAAATACTACTGTATTTCCACCTGCAAGCATTCCCATCGTGTTGCAAAGAACTGTTTCGCTTGGGTTTGTACAAGGTGTGATTGCACCAATTACACCAAAAGGTCCCATTTCTACTAATGTTAATCCTCTGTCGCCTGTCCATGCTGTTGTTGTAATATCTTCTGTACCAGGAGTTTTTTCTGCTACGAGCAAATGTTTCAGAATCTTGTCTCCAACATTACCCATACCTGTTTCTTCTACTCCCATTTTTGCAAATGTTTCTGCATTTTCTTTGATTTTTCTGCGGATAATTCCGATAATCTTTTCTCTCTGGTCCATACTCATTGCTCTAACAACTTTCTGAGCCTCTTTTGCTTTTTCGATTGCTGTATCCATGTCTTTGAATACACCATGCATTCCTGATGTGTTTTCACTCATCTGCATCTGTGCCATAACTTTTCCAACAATATCAGCAATCTGATTTTCTGTTATATTCAAAGTTATCACTTCCTTTTCTGTTATTGCTATAATTATTTCATTTCTTCAATAACTTTTTTAACTATTGAAGCGATAGCCTGTTCATCTACTCCGTTTGAGCTGTCACATCCAAAATTATATTCGTAACCAGGCATATTTCTGTAATCTGCATTACCACAGTTACCACCACAATTATGGCAATTATGTTCACCCTTATTTAAGCAAATATTTGCAGGATGCTTACCAGGCATACCGAATTTACGACGAATTTCATATAATTTTTTAATGTTAGCTTCGTCAAATTCCTTAGGACCACCAAGCATTTTTGCCTTGTATAAAAGTTCTGCATAGAATTCAACACTTTCCATCTTGTGATAAGCTGCCATTAAGTCTGTACTCCATGTTAAAGCACCATGACTTTCAAGAAGAACAGCATCAAAATATGGAAGATATTTTTCTAAATTATCAGGAATTTCCATTGTTGATGGTGTACCATATTCAGCAATAGGAACACATCCTAATGAAATAACTGCTTCAGGCATAATTGGCTGTGTAAGTGGAATGCCTGCGATTGCAAATGATGTTGCATATGTAGGATGAGCATGTACTACTGATCCTACATCAGGTCTCTTCTGATACACACGCATATGCATCTTTATTTCTGATGATGGCTTAAACCCTTTATTAGCCTGTATAACATTACCGTTTTCATCTACTTTACAGATGTATTCTGGTGTCATAAATCCTTTTGAAACACCTGTTGGTGTACATAAAAATTCATGATCATTAAGCTTAACTGAGATATTACCATCGTTAGCTGCTACCATGTTTCTGTTGTAGATTCGTTTTCCTACTTCACAAATCTGTTTTTTGATTTCTAATTCATTAACCATTGAATTAATCCTCCTTAGATTATTTATAAATATAATATTTTTTTATTTAATCATCCTGGCTTAAATAATCCAGAATGTCGCTGACTCCTACACCTTTTTTGGAATTAACGTGAAAGATTTTTTTGCATCCTGCAATTTCTAACCACCTGTCTGCCATAGGTACGTTTGCATCTTCTAAATCTATCTTTGTAACAATTCCAACCACTTCTCTATTAGCCTGAGAAGCTACTCCCGGTGGAAAAAGACTGTATGGTTCGTTAGCTGCTACCAACATCCCTACAATATCGGCTTCGTATGTATATAATGCCAAAGCCTTTGCTAACCTTCTGCTTTGTGAATACTCACCCGGTGTATCTATCACCATGTCACCATGTTTGACATACTGTGTCTTATCATAATGAATTTCTTCACCTCTTAAAGCCTGGGTTAATGTAGTCTTACCAGCTTCGCTACGACCCATAAGAACCATTTTTTTCAAGTCTTAGTTATTTCGCAGACCTGATAACCTAAATTATTAGTTACATATTCTCTGATAGCTTCCATTGATGCCTGCACCTGACTAACAGTGCCTGTAACAATCAATGAACCACTAAATCTATCAACAAACCCCAATTCAATTCCACTCGACTTCATAGCTATGTCTGCCATAATAATCGCAGTTTCTGAAGGAGTTACTGTTGTTATACCAATTGCACCCCTGCTCGTTTCAAGCTTAGGATCAAGTCCTAATTTCTTGTATAAAACTGCATCGGGACTTGCAATGATGTGTGCCAGTGTAATCTGTTTACCAGGAACCATTTCCTGAATAATTCTGGTCTTATTTCCTACTTCATTATAAAAATCCTGACCTGCCATCTTCATTCCTTTCTAACCGCCAATCACACATTCAAGTCTCGAAACATTCTCTACAGCTTTTTTTAGCATGTCCATATGTTCTTTATCTGGCGGCAAAATCTCTTTTAATGTATAACTTCTTCCAAGCTGTTCATACTTATCCTGCCCTAATCTGTGATAAGGAAGGAGATGTATCTTCTTAACATTTAAAAGCTTGTCAGCAAATCTTGCTATATCTGATATTTCCTCAACAGAATCATTAAATCCCGGAATAACCGGAACTCTTATAATCAAATTAGTCATACCTGACTCTGCAATCTTTCTTGCATTACTTAGCATCAACTCATTAGATTTTCCGGTATATTCTTTATGTTTCTGTGGATTAGTATGCTTGATATCCATTAAATATGTATCAAGATATGGAAGTATACTTTCAATCACTTCATATGAAGCACATCCCATACTCTCCATGGCGGTGGTCATGCCTCTTTCTTTAGCTTCTGCTAATAATGCTTTAGCAAAATCTGGCTGGCAAAGACTTTCGCCGCCCGAAAGTGTAATTCCACCTCCACTTCTATTGTAATAATTAATATCCTTTTCCACTTCTTCCATAACTTCTGCTACGGTAACATCTTTTCCTACAACCTTAGTCTTTCCATTAACAGTCATAGTCTCTATGTCATATTTTTGAGATTCAGGGTTACAACACCATCGGCATCTAAGCACGCATCCTTTCAAAAATACAACAGTTCGAATTCCTGGTCCGTCATGGATTGAATATCTTTGAATATCAAATATTCTTCCTTTTTGTTCTAACCATTCGCTCATATTTTAGAACCCCTGCTCTGTTCTGTTAATAATGTCATCCTGCAGACTCTTTGATAATGTTGTAAACAGTGCACTGTATCCTGCAACTCGTACAACCAGATGTTTGTACTTGTCAGGATTCTTCTGTGCATCTCTAAGTGTTTCTCTTGAAACTACATTGAACTGCATATGACTTCCTTTTTGTTCAAAATATGTCTGTATAAGGTCTACAAACTTATTAAGCGATTCCTGTCCTGTCAATGCTGAAGGATGGAATTTCTGATTGAATAGCGTTCCATTAGATGCAATGCCATGGTCTAATTTAGATACTGAGTTCGCTGTAGCTGTAGGTCCCTTAGCATCTCTGCCGGCTGCTGGTGAAACACCGTCTGCAATAGGAGTACCTGCCATTCTTCCGTCTGCTGTAGCACCAGTCTGTGCTCCAAGTGGAACATTAGCTGATACCGGATAGAGACCTGCCTGGAAGGAACCACCTCTAGGATTACTGTAATTAAGCATAGGCTTAGTATATGTGTAAGCCATATCCCTTGCAAAAACATCTACTTCATCTATATCATTACCAAACTTAGGTAATTCTTCAATCATTTCAAATATCTTCTTATATTTTTCTCTTTCATCTGATGTTACAGCATTATCAAGAACTTCTTTTGTAACTGCTGAAATCTGTGTAGCATCCGGCTTAACTCCATTAGCAGCAAACTGATTAGCCACACTTCCTGCTATCTGTAAAGCTACTAACGGATGCTTCTCCTGACCAAAGTTAAATGTAAGCGCATTCTTCAAATCTGTCATCGATACTTTCTTTTCATCAAATACCAATGTTTTTACTGCATACATGGCATCTGCCATATTAGAAATACCAAATCCCTGAGGGCCTGTAAAGTTATAAACACAGCCACCCTGTTCCGGTGTTTTTCCACTGTGTATACAGTCATCTAACATACTTGCAAGGAAAGCTAGTGGCGCTCTTTCTGCATGCGCCTGATCAATAGCATTATCCGAATTAACCAGAAGTGATATAAAATAATTCTGCTGTTTAATATAGGCCTGTCTGAATTCTTCGAAAGATGTCATTTTTTCAACATCTCCGGTTCTAGGTCCTATTTGTTCTCCTGCATCGACACCATTGCTAAATACTAATTCTAAAGGTCGGCACATATTATAAAATGCTGCATCATGCCATCCCCACGTCTTACCTGGTGCCTGTGGTTCTACACAACCAATAATACTATAATTTCTAGCATCTGCCTGTGCCACTCCCATATTCATAAGAGACGGAATGATTACTTCGTCATTATAATATGCAGGCAATCCAATACCTGTTCTTGTAAGTTCTGCTGCTCTAATCAACAAATCTCTAGGTGAGTTATTCCAAACTCTTATGGATAGCGATGGCATTGGAAGAAATACATGGAATGATGCTTCAATACACATGAATGACAAATCATTAGTCACATCTATTCCTTCTTCATTCTGTCCACCAACAATAAGATTTTGGAACAAACTATAGCCTGCAAACCCTTTAGCTGATTCTGCATCTCTGCATTTATTCAAATCATTGAACTTAACCCAGATACAATCTAATAATTCCTGAGCTTCGTCTCTTGTAATGATCCCATCATCAATATCTTTCTTGTAATAAGGATACATATACTG
>CAYWUE010000074.1:0-7967 GCA_964461415.1 uncultured Eubacterium sp. | reverse complement strand
GGACGATTTCCTTGGTTAAAAACAATTAAAGAGTGTCAGATGGAAGCCGGGAGGGTAACACCTCCTGGTGATCCAATCAACCGCTTAGAAAGTAAGAAAGGTGATTAGCATGAAAAGAATGAATATTGATATTGAAACTTATAGTGAAGCAGACTTATCTAAGTCAGGAGTTTACAAGTATGTAGATGCTCCTGGCTTTGAAGTGCTGCTTTTTGGTTATTCCGCAGATGGTGGTCCGGTGAAGGTAATCTCCCTGGCAGAAGGGGAGGAACTACCACAGGAAATAAGGGAAGCGCTGCTTGATGATACGGTTCTCAAATTTGCCTTCAATGCACAGTTTGAGCGTGTTTGCTTAGGAAAGTACCTAGGTGTACACCTGGCTCCGGACGCATGGCGCTGTACGATGGTGGCATCGTTATATCTAGGGCTTCCGGGCTCTTTGGCTCAGGTAGGAGCAGTATTAGGAGTGGAAAAGAAGAAGTTAGAAACCGGTAAGGATTTGATTAAATTCTTCTCTGTACCATGTAAGTCGACCAAAACAAATGGTGGTCGCACCAGAAACCTTCCGAAGCACGATAGAGAAAAATGGGAACAGTTTATTACCTATAATGCCAGGGACGTTGAAACAGAAATGGAGATCATGGAGAAGGTGGCGAGGTTTCCGGTTCCGGATTTCCTTTGGAAACAATATGCACAGGATCAGCGCATCAACGATTTAGGTATTGAGCTTGATATGGCATTGGTAACGCAGGCCATTAAATGTGATGAGGAGTCCAGGGAGCGATATTTAAAAAGAGCCCAGGAGCTTACGGGGCTAGAAAATCCAAACTCACCCATTCAGTTAAAAGAGTGGGTTTTGTTGAATGGTGTCGAAATGGAGACACTGACCAAAGCAGAGGTTGCATCGGTTATGGAAACAGCAACCGGACCGGTAAAGGAAGTGTTAGAGCTTAGGCAGCTTCTTTCCAAGTCCAGCGTGAAAAAGTATGTGGCAATGGAGACCTGCCGCTGCAGCGATGGAAGGGCACATGGACTATTGCAGTTTTATGGTGCCAACAGAACTGGCCGCTGGGCAGGCAGACTTGTGCAGGTGCAAAATCTCCCACAGAACCATATTCCTGATTTGGCGGTAGCAAGAAATCTGATAAAGAGTGGTTGCTTTGAAGCAGTAGAGCTTTTGTACGATTCTATTCCAGATACCCTTTCCCAGCTTATTCGTACTGCATTTGTGCCGAGAGAAGGCTGTAAGTTTATGGTAGCTGACTTTAGTGCAATTGAGGCCAGGGTAATTGCATGGCTTGCTGGGGAGAGCTGGCGTCAGGAAGTTTTTAGGAACAACGGTGATATCTATTGCGCATCTGCCAGTCAGATGTTTGGTGTTCTGGTTGAAAAGCATGGTGTCAATGGAGAGCTGCGTCAGAAAGGTAAGATCGCAGAGCTGGCACTTGGCTATGGTGGTGGCGTTGGTGCGATGATCAGCATGGGCGCTATTGATATGGGACTTGCTGAGGAAGAATTGCAGCCGATTGTGGATTCCTGGAGACAGAGTAATCCGGCCATTGTAAAGCTGTGGTGGGATGTGCATAGATGTGTCATCAAAGCAGTAAAGGATAAGCAGCCACAGACCTATAAGTGTCTGACCTTTGAATATCAGTCCGGCATGTTGTTTATTGGCCTGCCAAGTGGAAGAAGGCTCGCCTATGCAAAGCCAAGCGTATATCGCAATGATTATGACAGAGACGAGATTGCCTACATGGGTGTGGATGCTACAAAGAAATGGGGAAAGATCAATTCCTACGGACCAAAGTTTGTGGAGAACATTATCCAGGCGATGAGTAGAGATATTTTGGCAGAAGCAATGGAGCGCTTGGAAGCAGCAGGTTATGACATTGTTATGCATGTGCATGATGAGGCTGTCATTGAAGCTCCGAGAGATGCAGTTCATGAGGATGCGTGTCGGATTATGTCGAAAGCACCCGATTGGACACCAGGACTGATCTTAAACGCAGCGGGATATGAATGTGAATTTTATCAGAAGGATTAAGGAGGAAGCGGTATGACCGTAAATGTAAATAGAACTTTTAGAGAGCTTAGGAGCCTTAAGGGGAAGATTCCTAAAAATACTTATCAGTCCATTAAAGGACAGATTTTGTCAGGAAATGTCGAAGGTGCCAATATTGGCATCTATCGCATCAAACGAGAATTAGCGAAGGAGGCAGCAGGTTATGAGAATAGCGGTAGGAAATAGCAGAATGGATAAGAAGTGGAAGAATAAGGAAATGTCCTGGAAGGACTTTAAGCAGAAGTGTTCCCAAACTATTCGTACCACTGAAACCATTTCAGAATATCGAAAGATGAGTAAACCGGCTCAGGATAATGCCAAGGATGTCGGTGGTTTTGTGGGTGGCGCACTGAAAGGTGGTAAGCGTAAGAATGGGTTTGTGGAAGGTAGATCGCTTCTGACCTTGGACCTTGATCATGCAGCGCCGGGTGTATGGGATGCAATCACGATGCTTTTTGATTTTAAGTGTTTGATGTATTCCACCCATAAGCATACACCAGAGGCTCCTCGTGTCAGATTGATTATTCCGCTTTCCAGGGAAGTATCTGCAGAGGAATATGCGCCGGTATCCAGAATGGTTGCAAAGGATATTGGTATGGAGCAGGTGGACGATACCTGCCATGAAGCAGCCAGACTTATGTATTGGCCTTCCACCAGCAGCGATGGAGAGTTTTTGTTTGAGGCCCAGGACGGACCAATGTTAAATCCGGATACTATTCTTGCACGCTATAAGGATTGGAGGGATACCAGCGAGTGGCCTATGAGCTCTCGCCAGTCTGAAATTGTAAAGAGGACTATTGCAAAGCAGGCGGATCCGCTGGAAAAGGAAGGAATGGTCGGTGCGTTTTGTAGAGCCTATACCATTGAGGAAGCAATTGATACTTTTATTTCAGACATTTATAAGCCATCTGCTATGGTAGGAAGATATGATTATATTCCTGCGGACAGTAGCGCCGGTGTAGTTATTTATGATGATAAGTTTGCCTACTCCCATCATGCAACAGATCCTGCTTGTGGGCATCTGATGAATGCCTTTGATGTGGTGAGGGTTCACAAGTTTGGTTATTTGGATGATAAGGCCAAGGTGGATACGCCGCCAACGAAGCTGCCATCGTATAAAGCAATGGTAGATTTTGCAATTAAGGATGAGAAGGTAAAACTGCAGCTTGCAAAGGAGCGTGAGATTCAGGCAGGCGATGATTTTGATGATAAGTTACAGGACGATAACTGGCAGACACTGCTGGAGCTTGATAAGAATGGTGATATTAAAGAGTCCCTCCTTAATTTCTTTACTATTCTGCGTCATGACAAGAGATTGCAGGAGATTTGTTATAACGAACTTTCCTGTGCAATTTCTGTAAGAAATGATGAGCTGCTTCCTTGGGAGCAGATTAAACCAGGCTGGTCGGATTCTGATTTGGCGTCACTTTCCATTTATCTGGATGGTGTGTATCACATCTTCAGTCCTACCAAATTAAAGAATGCGCTCTTAAAAGCATCTGCGGAGAGAGCCTTCCATCCAATCAAAGAATACCTGGAAGCACTGCCAGAGTGGGACGGAAACAAGCGCCTGGAGAGTTTGCTTATCGACTATCTGGGAGCAGAGGATAATTCCTATGTGCGTGCGGTTACAAGAAAGACACTCACTGCAGCGGTGGCTAGGGTATTCGAACCGGGTGTGAAATTTGATACCGTTTTAGTCCTTTCCGGCCCGCAGGGTATTGGTAAGAGTATGATTTTTGCAAAGCTGGGTTCCATCTGGTTTTCCGATTCTCTTACCATTTCGGATATGAGGGATAAGACCGGTGCAGAGAAGCTCCAGGGATTTTGGATTATGGAGATTGGTGAGATGAACGGTATCAAGAAGGTAGAAGTGGAGACCGTCAAGAGCTTTGCTTCTCGCCAGGATGATAAGTTTCGTGTCGCTTATGGAACTGTGGTTGAAAACCACCCTCGCCAGTGTATTATCTGTGGAACTTCCAATAGTCAGCACTTCCTTCGTGATGTGACAGGTAACCGTCGTTTCTGGCCGGTACAGGTAACAGGCCAGTGCGAGAAGCATCCTTGGGATTTGGATAAGGCTACCTTGGACCAGGTTTGGGCGGAGGCACTTTCTTTATACAATGCCGGTGAGGAGCTGATCTTAAAAGGAGCAGACGCAGTATCAGCTTATGAACAGCAACAGGAAGCTCTGGAAAATGATGATAGAGAAGGACTGGTGCGAGCATACCTTAATACGCTGCTTCCAGAGGACTGGCCAAAGATGACTCTGTCCGAGCGCCGCATGTACTTGTCAGGGGACGAGTTTACTAGCCAGGGTAAACCAGGTGTTGTAGCACGTGAGAAGGTTTGCAATTTGGAGATTTGGGCTGAGTGTTTCTCTAAGGATCCAGCATCCATTAAGAAGCAGGATAGCTATGAGCTTAATGCGATTATGGCAAAGATTGATGGTTGGAAGCGTTACGACGGGAATAAGTCCGGCAAATTATCATTTCAAAGCTATGGCTCACAGATTGCTTATGTAAGAGATGAGGACGCGGTAGCGGAAGAAGTGGTTTCGTAAGATGCCATACAAGGCTATTTCTTATGTGCTTTATTATGGTGCAACCGTCGGAAATGGCTATGGAAATAGAAATGGCGTTAGCATAGAAGATACAAGGCTCCTAGGCTTCCTATTTCCGTATTGCTTATTATTTATAAAAGTTATGTATGTATATAAATAAGAGAAAGCAAGAACGTGTATATAACACGTATAAGGGGATAGAAAGTTTTTAGGGGTAAAGCAATAGCAAGTAAGCAATGGAGGTTTTATGAGAGAAAAAGAAGTAGAGGCAGCTCTTGTAAAGGCTGCAAAGAAAAGGAATGGTGTGGCTCTGAAGTTTGTGAGTCCGGGCCTTTCAGGTGTTCCAGATAGATTGGTGCTTCTTCCGGATGGAAAGATAGGTTTTATTGAGTTGAAGGCACCAGGGAAAAAAATGCGTCTGCTCCAGGAAAAGAGAAAAAGTCAATTGGAGAGATTAGGATTTTTAGTATTCTGCCTGGATAGCAAAGAGGAAGTTGAGGTGATGCTTGATGCAATACAAGCCGCATGATTACCAGACCTACGCAGCTGAGTTTATCATCGCACATCCAGCCTGCGGATTATTACTTTCAATGGGACTTGGAAAAAGTGTGATAAGCCTGACAGCGCTGTGGGAACTGGTTCTTGATTATTTTGAGGTGGGCAGAATTTTGGTGATAGCACCATTAAGGGTTGCCAGAGATACCTGGCCAAAGGAAATCGAAAAGTGGGATCACTTAAAGGGCCTGACCTATTCTGTGGTGGTTGGTTCTGAAAAGGAAAGACGCGAAGCGCTGTCGAAGCCAGCATTTATTTATATCATCAACCGAGAGAATGTTTCCTGGCTAGTGGATAATAAATTATTTCATTTCGACTGCATCTGCATTGATGAGCTGAGTTCCTTTAAGAGCCACCAAAGTAAAAGATTCAAATCACTGAGGAAGATTCGTCCCCAGGTAAAACGTGTAATTGGACTGACCGGCACACCTACACCAAATGGGCTGATTGATCTTTGGGCACAGATCAATTTACTTGATATGGGTGAGAGACTTGGAAGATTTATTGGTGGATACAGGGAGCGATACTTTATGCCGGATAAAAGAAATCGTGATGTGATATTTTCCTACAAACCGAGAGAGGGTGCGGAGGATGCGATCTATAAAAAGATTTCTGATATTTGTGTGAGTATGCAGGCGACAGACCATTTAAATATGCCAGAACTTATCATGTCCAATGTGGAAGTTACCATGAATGAAAAAGAGCGTGCGATGTACGATAGTCTGAAAGCAGATTTGATCCTGCCGATGGAAGGTGGAGATATTGATGCGCAGTCAGCAGTCGGACTTAGCAATAAGCTCCATCAGATGGCAAACGGAGCAGTTTACGATGAGAACGGGAAAGTCAGAAAAATCCATGATAGGAAGTTAGATGCCATCGAGGACTTAATCGAAGCTGCCAATGGAAATCCAGTCATGATTGCCTATTGGTTTAAGCACGACAGGGAAAGATTGATGGAGCGCTTTGCAGCAGTTCCGATTGATAAATCTGAGGACATCACCAAATGGAATAAGGGTGAGATTCCGGTGGCGCTGATTCACCCAGCAAGCGCCGGTCATGGACTTAATCTTCAGGAAGGCGGCTGCCACCTCATTTGGTTTGGCCTTACCTGGAGTCTGGAACTTTACCAGCAATGTAATGCAAGACTCTGGAGACAGGGCCAGAAAAATACAGTAACCATTCAGCATGTGATCACCAAAGGAACAATTGACGAGGATGTGCTAAATTCACTATCGAATAAGGACGTGTCGCAAGAGGCACTCCTAAAAGCAGTGAAGGCGCAGCTATCGTAGGAAGGAGAGACAATGAAAGGATACGTTGAAAAAATTATAAAAGAATATCCCCAGATGGTGAGAGAAGTAGAACGCTTAGATAAACAAATTAAAAGCTGTGAATTTTTAACAGCGGATGAATATATTACAGCGATGGCATTCTCTCATCCAGATGGAGAAAGGGTACAAAGTAGTGACCTGTCAGATAAGACTGCGAAGATTGCAATTTCTTATCAGTCAAAGCTCGATAGAATCAATGATGAACTTGTTGTTCCAATGCTTAAGCGTAAGGAAGCGCTGCAGGTAGAAATCGAGTTTTTTGAGGATAGTGTGAGTCGGCTACCGAAGGATATCGTGGAGATTAGTAAAGCGATTTTTCTTGAAGGAATGAGCTGGGAGGAAGCGGAAAGCTATTTTTATACTAGTTGTTGGAATATCAGAACTTGTAGAAAAAAGGCAGTGGAGTGTTTGGTAAGAAGTTATCAGATTAGAGCGTCACAAACAGAAGCGTTTCTTTTGAGTTGAAAATGGGATTATCACAATGGCATCATGGAAATACTAGAAGTGACGACTTGTAAACATGGGATTATTATGGTATAATTAGGCCATATCAGAGAGGAGGCGATTGTATGCCACAGATTATTCCAATCAAAGACTTAAAGAACACATCGGATATATCAGAATTATGTCATAAGGCGACAGAACCAATTTATGTAACTAAGAATGGTTACGGAGATATGGTTTTAATGAGTATGGAAATGTACGAAGATACAATGAGTAAGATTGCAATGTATCGAGATATTGATATTTCAGCACAGCAAAAGGAAGAAGGACGTGTAAGAAGTGCTAGAGCTTCTTTGTCAGAAATGAGGGAGAAGTATGGCCTATAATTTAGTGATCACAGAGAGAGCAGAGGAACTACTCGATAATATTGTGAATTATTTGGTTCATCGATTAAAGAGTATGCAAGCTGCTGAGCATCTGCTTTCGCAAGTGGAAGTGGTATATGATACCTTGGAGGATAATCCGTATGTTTATCCAGTGAGCAGGGATCCTTATCTGAAAAGCCGAGATTACAGAGAAGCAATCGTCCCAGAAATGAATTATAAGATTGTTTTTGAAATTGAGGATGATGAGGTGACGGTTCTAGGTATATTCCATCACTTAGAGAATTATCCAAGAAAGGTATAACTACCCTTTGGTAAAGAAGTTCCCATTTTGGTATAACGGAAAAATAAAAGAAAAAAATTTTGAAATCGGAAAAACTGAAAGTCCAGATGATAGGCAATAACAAAAAGCCTGTGTTTATCGGGGCTTTCATTATGCTATTGCCTTATTGCCTATTATTACGAAACTTTGTGTAGAGAAATTTCAAAAAAACCGCAGTGACAAAGCCATTTTCAGTGTGATATTATTATACTGCAAAGAATTGTAGATAGGTCTTGTGGAAAACCACAGGGTCTTTTTCTTTGCCATTCTTTTGGTGCGGGTGCGGAGTTTAATCCTTTCGCCGCAC
>CAYWUE010000073.1:0-8734 GCA_964461415.1 uncultured Eubacterium sp. | reverse complement strand
AATACTGTGTTTTTCGATATATTCCGACATATCTACTCTGATAATAGAATCTTCCACTCCAAACACTGCCTCTGCTAAAGCCTTTGACAATTCAGTTTTTCCAACACCGGTAGGTCCTAAAAATAAGAATGAACCTATTGGACGGTTAGTGCTTTTAAGCCCTACTCTTCCTCTTCTTACTGCCTTAGCAACAGCAGTAACAGCTTCTTTTTGTCCAACAACTCTCTTGTGCAAAATACTTTCCAAATTAAGGAGTCTTTGCTGCTCATTTTTTCCCATTTTTGTAACTGGAATTCCTGTCCACATAGACACAATTTCTTCTACTGTAGATTCATTGACTGCCGTACGACTATCTACATCATTTTCTAAATCTTTCCATTTGTCTATAGCTTTATTTAATGAAGTCTGTGTTTTATCCAGTTCTTTTTTAATAATAGATGCTTTCTCAAGATTTCCATTTTTTACGCTGGTTTCAAGCTGCAGATTAAGATCCATTACCAATTGTTCTTTGTCTATAATTGTCTTCGGCTTTGGACGTTCTTTGATTCTTACTTTTGAACACGCTTCATCAATCAGGTCAATCGCCTTATCCGGCAAATTCCTGTCATTAATGTATCTAACAGACAATTTTACCGCAGCTTCTATTGCCTTAGAGTCTATAGCTACATTATGGAACTTCTCATAGGTAGATCTTAGCCCATTTAAAATTTCCATGGTTTGTTCTTCTGTCGGTTCCTCAACATTTACCGGTTGAAATCTTCTTTCAAGAGCAGCATCTTTTTCAAAATATTTTCTATATTCTGCAACAGTTGTAGCTCCAACAACCTGCATTTTTCCTTTTGACAATGCTGGTTTCATAATGTTAGATGCATCCATTGAACCTTCTGCTCCTCCGGCACCTATAATTGTATGAATCTCATCAATAAACAATATAATGTTAGAAGTCGATTCTACCTCATCCATAATTCGCTTTAGTCTCTCCTCAAATTCTCCCCTGTATTTTGAACCTGCAACAGTACCTGACAAATCAAGGCTTATAAGACGCTTTCCCTCCATTGTTTTTGGAACAAGTCCGTCAACAATCTTCTGGGCTATAGCCTCCACAATTGCAGTTTTTCCTACACCCGGTTCACCAATCAAACATGGATTATTCTTCGTTCGTCTGCTCAAAATCTGTATAATACGATTTATTTCTAATTCTCTGCCTACTACAGGATCTAATTTCCCTTCTTTTGCTTCCTTTGTCAAATCTCTGCCATATTTATCTACTGTTGGGGTTGCCGAGACTTCTCTAACATTGTTTCTTTTGCTACTTTGAATATAATTTTTCACTTCTCTCATATCACGATTAGTAAGTTTAAGAATATCTGCACAAACTTTTTTCATATTAATTTTATAACTTTCAATAAGCACATGTGCTTCACACTCTATGTCTGCAATAATAGCAAGCAAAATGTGTTCTGTACCAATTTGTGGCAATCCTTGTTTTGATGCTTCGACATAAGCTCTTTCAAGCAAAGCCTTCGTTCGCTTTGTCATTTCTATATTTTTTGTTGCTGGACTTTTTATTTTTTTAGGTACGATTCCAAAATCTTCTTCAATAGCTCTCATTATATCTGCATAAACCAGATTATAGTTGTACAAAATAGTTGCCGCTACGCCTTCAGTAACCTTTGCAATACCGGCTAATAAATGTTCTGTTCCTATATAATTCCTACCAAAACTTAAAGCTGTTTCTTTTGCATATTCTAAAGCCTTCAATGATTGTCTGGTAAAATTATCTCTCTCCATTATTTACCTCCATATTTTCTTATTAACATACCCCAGGCTTAAAGCCTGGGGTATGTTAATAAAAATCCTAATCTAAATCAATAAATTCAAAATCTTCGTCATCATCTTCTTCTGCCATATCATTTTCTTCTACAACAGAATCATCCCCTACGTCACTGTCAGCTTCTGTTTTTGACTCTGCATTTTCTTTCTCAGATTCATTCTTACTTGATTCCACATCATCAGTTGTATTTTTTTCTTCATCTGATGCTTCTTTTTCCTGCACATTATCGGACTGTTTTTCTGAATCATCAACCAAATCAATCAAAATATCATCATCCTTGTCTCCATAGTAGCTTTTCTTTTTCTTTGGTTTTTCTTCATTTTTTTCATCTTTCTCGGTTTCGATAGCCTTCGCATTTTCATCTAATGGTTTTAATTCCTTAACAACATCATCAGCTATCTCTGACATAATTGCATTCATATCTTCAGAAATTTCATCTAAAGTTTCTTTATCATCAGACTCCTGCAGTTCTTCTTTAGAATCATCTTTTTCATTTTTAATTTTCTTTGCTTTTTTGTTCAGTTTAATATTTATGATAACAAAAATCAGAATAATTATAACAATTACAAGACCACATGCTATTTTTAAAAGCATATTGTATTTTGATACCAGGCTATTATATTTATTTTTCACATTACTATATGCTTTATTTGCCGTCGTTATCTGTGCATTAATATCCTGATCTTCCATATATCTTTGGAAACATTTTTCATTGTCATCATAGCAATATAAATTAGTGTCACCGTTCCAGTTCATTGCATAAAGCAAATATAAGCCCTCATCATCATTTAAAACCCATACTTTTACTTCCTGGTCAATAACTGTAACATCCTTTTTCTTATAATTTTTAAGGAATGATGCTTTCTTAGAAGGTGTTACTACTGTATACATTCTGCTTGCAATTTTAATATTTTGAAGCGATGTGAAAATCTTTGTCTCAGAATCATACATGAAAAATCCTTTATCGTCAGCACTTTTCAAATAAAAAGCTGTGATATCTTTTCTTTCACCTTTAATTGCCACATACTGTTTGCCATCATATTCAGCAGTTGACTTAATAAATCCTTCCGGAATAATATCATCCTTAAAATCTTCAACAATCTTATAACCGCCTTCACCTATAACAATCTTATTGTCGGATGAATTAGTTTTTGTTGTTTCTGTCTCATTTAGCTGTGTTGTCTCTTCTTCATCAGCCTTGTATGTTGCCTCTTCTTCCTCTGTCAATCTTGTTGTATTGATTTCATATTTATTGGTAGCTCCGGTAGCTGATGTAACAAGAACAGAAGTATAATTCTTGCCATAATCTATAATTGTATTTACATTTTCTTTTTCTACAGTCCATGTTGATTGAGGATCTGATGTTGTGGCCTCAATTTTAATAGATACTATATCTGACATAACTGTTATGTCATATGAATATGTAGATGAATCAAAATCCATTTCTACCTCTGTTGTTTTTCCCGTACTGTTTAAAGCATAGATTTTCATCGAATCTAATTCAGTAGTCTGGTCAGCAAAAACACTTATTGACATACTAGTCACAAGCAATGCCATTGTAAAAACAAGTGCAACTAACTTTCTTAATTTTCTCATTTTAATCTACCATTCCTTTCTCTTTGTTTGGGCAATCTAGGCTTCATCTATTGCTTTTCCAATATCATTACGCATATATTTGTTGTCAAATTCAATTAATTTTGTCGCTTCATATGCATTAGCTCTAGCTTCCTTTAAGTCGTTACCTTTTGCTGTAACTCCAAGAACTCTGCCACCATTAGTAACAATCTTGCCATTATCTAACTTCGTTCCTGCATGAAATACATAGTAGCCTTCCTTATTAGCAAAATTTTCAAGTCCCTTTATTTCATATCCTTTTTCGTAGGAAACCGGATATCCCTCACTTGCAAGTACCACACAGACTGCTGCATTGTCCTCAAATTGTAAATCAATCTGGTCTAATGTGCCATCAATACATGCCTCAAAAACATCAATAATATCATTCTTCATTCTTGGAAGAACTACCTGTGCCTCAGGGTCTCCAAATCTTGCATTATATTCTAACACCTTAGGTCCTTCATCTGTAAGCATTAAGCCAAAGAAAATTATTCCTTTAAACTCTCTGCCCTCTGATGCCATAGCGTCTACAGTAGCCTGATAAATATATTTCTTACAGAACTCATCAACCTCTGCTGTATAGAAAGGACTAGGCGAAAATGTTCCCATACCACCTGTATTAAGTCCCTTATCTCCATCCATAGCCCGCTTGTGGTCCTGTGCTGACGTCATAATCTTTATAGTTTTTCCATCCACATATGAAAGTACTGAAACCTCACGACCTGTCATAAATTCCTCCACAACCATCGTATTTCCGGCTGTTCCGAATTTCTTATCCATCATTATTTCTCTTACACCTGCCATAGCTTCTTCTTTGGTATTGCATATAAGAACACCTTTTCCTAGGGCAAGTCCATCTGCCTTAAGTACAATAGGATACTTAGAAGTCTCTAAATATTTAATAGCTTCTTTAGGAGAATCAAAGTTTTCATATCCTGCTGTTGGAATGTTGTATTTTTTCATTAAGTCCTTCGAAAATGCTTTCGAACCTTCAAGAATTGCTGCATTTTTTCTTGGTCCAAACACCCTAAGGCCAGCCTTTTCAAACTCGTCAACCACTCCACCAACTAATGGGTCATCCATGCCAATTACGGTTAAGTCAACCGCATTATCTTTAGCAAATCCAACTAATTTGTCAAATTCCATTGCGCCGATATTTACACATTCTGCAATCTGTCCAATTCCGGCATTACCCGGTGCACAATAAATTTTATCAACCTTAGGACTCTTTGCAACTGCTGTTGCAATAGCATGTTCTCTTCCGCCACTTCCAACTATAAGTACCTTCATTTTTTCCTCCAAACCAAACAAAAAACTTAATTATCAAAGTTAACTACAAATGTTAATACGTTTATATTTTTTTACTAACACTATACTTTTTTATTAATAATACTATTAACTACTGTTATTCACCAATTTTAATTATGCCATTTGCTATATCATTAATAGCCTGTGGCAAAATCTTCCATTCTGCCTGTTCCATAACTCTCTTTTGAAGTATCTTCGGTGTATCTGTATCTAACACTTCCACAGCCTTCTGATAAATTATAGGACCTGTATCAGTTCCTTCATCTACAAAGTGAACAGTTGCTCCTGTAATCTTAACTCCTCTTTCTAATGCTTTTTCATGTACATAAATTCCATAAAAACCGTTACCACAGAAAGATGGAATCAACGACGGATGTATATTAATAATTCTGTTTCTGTATTTGTTAATCAATTCTTCAGGCAACACAACTAAAAATCCTGCCAAAACAATCAAATCTAATTCGTACGAATCAATAATGTCAATTAATGCTTTATTAAATTCATCTCTCGTTTCGTAATCTTTGATACATACACTTTCTGCTTTAATATTATTATCCATAGCTCTTGTTAAAGCATATGCATCTTTCTTGTTGCTGATAACTACTTCTAATGAAACATTAGTAATCAATCCGTTATGCACCGCATCTATAATAGCCTGAAGATTAGTTCCACCACCCGAAACCATAACTCCTACTCTTAGCATAATCCCCTCCTAAAGCTGATAGGCTAGTCGGTAAACTAGCCTTTAAAAATTATTATACTAACTCTGCGCATTTTTCGCCTGCTGCAACATATCCGATTTCATAACATGTTTCACCTGCTGCTCTTAATGCTTCCATAGTCTTTTCAACATCTGCTTCATCTATGGCAAGAACCATACCAATACCCATGTTGAATGTGTTATACATCATTTCTTCTGCAATATCGCCTTTTTTTGCTAAAAGCTTGAAAAGTGCAGGCACCTCATAACTGTCCTTCTTAACTACAGCCTTAACTCCATCAGGCAACATTCTAGGAATATTCTCATAGAACCCGCCACCTGTAATATGACTACAGCCCTTAATTGTAACTTTGGCATCCTTAACATTTTTTAATGCCTTAACATAAATTCTAGTTGGTTCAATCAAAGCCTCACCGATGGTCTTTCCCAATTCATCATAATATGTATTTACAACTTCTTCAGTCATGTCAAATACTTTTCTAACCAGTGAAAAACCATTACTATGTACACCGGTTGAAGCGATACCAATAAGCTTATCTCCCGGCTTAATACTTTCGCCTGTAATTAAATCCTTCTTGTCAACTACACCTACTGCAAAACCAGCAATATCATAATCATCTACAGGCATAAGTCCCGGATGTTCCGCTGTCTCACCGCCAACCAATGCTGCACCGGACTGCTTACATCCTTCTGCCACACCACTTACGATAGTAGCAATCTTTTCAGGATAATTCTTTCCACATGCAATATAATCAAGGAAGAATAACGGCTCACCACCTGAGCAGGCAATATCATTAACACACATTGCAACGGCATCGATACCAATAGTATCATGCTTATCCATAACAAAAGCTAATTTAACCTTTGTGCCACAACCATCTGTTCCTGATAACAAAACAGGTTCTTCCATGTTCTTAATCTTACTCATATCAAAAGCACCTGCAAAACCACCAATGCCACCTAAAACCTCAGGTCTCATGGTTCCTTTAATGTGCTCCTTCATAAGTTCAACTGACTTATAACCTGCTTCAATGTCCACTCCTGCCTTCTTGTAATCCATAATTCTTCTCCTTCTTGGTTTATATATTTTGCAAAAAGCAAATTCTCTTATATAATAACACAATAATTACATACTTTGGTATTTTTTTTCTAATCTTGTAGAATTTGTAGAAAAATAAATCTCTGGTATTCATGTTTTATTTCTTTTAATCCTAATAATTCTTATAACCAACTTCATCTAATCTTTTAGCTTTTTCTACAACTGACTGCTTCATATCTTCGCTGAAAGTCTTTAATTTTCCAAGAATTTCATCATCTGATGTAGCAAGAATTTTTGCTGCAAGAATACCTGCATTCTGCCCCCCATTAATTGCAACTGTTGCAACCGGAATACCCGATGGCATCTGTACAATAGAATAAAGAGAATCAACTCCTCCTAAATCTGATGTTTTCATAGGAATACCTATAACAGGCATTGAGAATAATGCTGCACACATCCCTGGAAGATGAGCTGCTTTTCCTGCACCTGCAATAATAACCTTTACGCCTCTGTCCTCAGCCCCTTTAGCCCATTCAAAAAAGATATCCGGTTCTCTGTGAGCTGAAATAATTGTTATTTCAAAATCAATCCCCATTTTTTCTAAGAACTCTGCTGCCTGTCTCATTACCGGCATATCAGAATCACTACCCATTACAATACCAACTTTAGCCATTTTTGTCCTCCTTATATTATAAACATATTTTTATTCCTGGATTTGTACTCCATTCATCTATCGAACCCTCAAGTGTATTTTTATCACATTCCTTAATAATCAGAAATGAATATATTCCTTTATTATCACAATTATTATCCTCAACAGGATAGTAGGAAAGAAAAACTTCATAAACTTCCTCAGTTGTTTTTAATGAAAACCAAAACATTTCCAATTTAACTTCTTTTCCCGCGTCTGTATAATCTTCTACAATTGGCGGTTCTTCTCTCTTCCAAGAAAGAATCTCACCATTTATAAATTTAAATAATTCCTCTATCTGAATTTCAATATCTTCAGCATTAAAACAAGCCTTTTTTGAAAAAATCTTTTTTACAGCTATTCTATCCTTTTTTTTGATTTTACTACATAGATTATCAATACATAAATCCGCCAATTTATTATCTATATCTTCAAATTTTTTTGAATTCATATTAGTTCTCACTTCACACGATATTAACAATATAATTAATGCTATCAAGAGCATTGTTATTAAATATTTCTTCTTCATTGGTCTTACCTATATAATATATTTTAAAAATTAACCTTGAATACAAACCTAATTCTGCTCCTGCGCCCAAATTAAGATAATCACCTTTCCACATCCAAAAAATATATTCTTTATTCCTGGAATTAAAAGGATATTTAACTCGTGACATACTCGTACCGAGATTAAATGCCCAATCGTAAAAATTATTATAAAAATATACAACCACTTACATAAACATACGCTGAAAGTTCACCATCTTTAAAATATTCAATCAAAATCTCCAAAATATCATCCTCATCAATTTTTTTTTAACGAATTTTTCTATTCATTTTTGAGCTCATCTTTCGCTGTTGCTTCTAATGCCTTTTGCAAACACACCATTACAAAAAATTATAATAACTAACACTAAAAAAATAACAGGTTTTATTCTATTTTTTTCATAAAGTCTCCTCCATCAAATATTATATTTCCAACGAATAATTGGCGTCAAAATAGAAATTGCAGTAACAGCAGCAGATCTTGATTTAATTAACATTTTAGTCATAATAGGTAATAATTGCGGCCAATAAGCAGCTACTGAAATGGCTGCAGCTGTTGCTAAATAATTTATTTTGAACTCTATATCCATACTTGCATAAACTCCATCATTTGTCGAACTATAGACCAATGAGATCGAGCGACTAATATTCGTTAATGACAAAGTATATGAATATGCAATAGAATATCCTTTTCCCAATCCTGTATTATTTGATACACCAATACTACTCTTGCTATAATTAAAAGACATTCCTGCCTTATAATTTCTTGTCAATCCAACAGAGACATAAATATAAAGTTTTACAAGATATAAATTTATTCGAATTATAGATTTTCGTATGGCCTTGTTTTTCAATTGAAAATTAATACCAAAAACAGATGCTAATTTGAATAACCAGAATGTTCTCTTTAAACTGGATAATGTATATGTTCCGGTGCATAGTATCTGCTCTGAAGATAATAAAGGCTTGTCTCTGTATCAT
>CAYWUE010000072.1:0-8955 GCA_964461415.1 uncultured Eubacterium sp. | reverse complement strand
CTTCTCCTGCAGGAGTTGGATTAATAGCTGTTACAAGAATAAGTTTTCCATCTTCATTATCCTTAATCTTGTCATAGTATTCGTTAGAAATTTTTGCCTTATATTTTCCATATAATTCAAGGTCATCCTCTGTCATCCCTAACTTTTCTGCCACATTTTTTATTGGCATCATTTCTGCTTCCTGTGCGATTTCAATGTCTGATTTAAACATAGTTCCCTCCTAAAATTTATATAATTATTGTTTTTCATTCATTAGTAACTGTTCAAACTCTTCCATGCTCATAATGACTTTTCTAGGCTTGTTCATTTCTTCCTGACCAACAACCCCAGACTCATATAGCTGTTCCATAACTCTGGCAGCTCTGTTAAAGCCAACTTTGAAAAATCTCTGTACCATACTAGTTGAACCTTTTTGTTTTTCTATACATAGCCTTCCTGCTTCAGCAAAAATCGGATCTCTTTCCCCACCTTCTGACATAGCTTCCTGGTCTGTGGTAAGCTTTGCATCTATTGAATCATCATATTCAGCCTCACCACTGTTGTCTTTTATATAATTTACTGTGTCTAAAATTTCCCTATCAGAAACGTAAGCGCCCTGTATTCTAACAGGTTTCACATATCCTGATGGGTAGAATAACATATCACCATTGCCTAAGAGTTTTTCTGCACCATTCATGTCAATAATTGTACGCGAATCTGTTCCTGATGCAACAGTAAGTGCCACTCTTGATGGAATATTAGCCTTAATTAACCCTGTGATAACGTCTACCGAAGGTCTTTGAGTTGCGATAACCATATGTATGCCTGCAGCTCTTGCAAGCTGTGCTAATCGGCATATTGCCTCTTCGACTTCTTTTGCCGCCACCATCATAAGGTCAGCCAACTCATCGATTACAATAAGGATTTGCGGCATTTTTTCTACCTGTTCATCCTCTGCATAATCACCACTTTCAATCTTTGCATTATAGCTTGATATATCTCTTGCACCTATATTTGCAAACTTCTTATACCTTGTCGTCATTTCTGCAACAGCGCAGTTAAGTATACCTGCTGCTTGTTTAGGGTCTGTTACTACATCATAGAGCAAATGCGGAATTTTGTTATATACCTGAAATTCTACAACCTTTGGGTCTATTACAATAAGTCGAACCTCATCCGGTGTAGTTCTATACAAAATACTCATTAAAATTGAGTTTGTAAATACTGACTTACCTGAACCCGTTGTTCCTGCAATAAGCATATGTGGCATTTTTGCAATATCCGCTACTACCACTCGACCTGCAATATCCTTTCCTGCCGGAAATGCTAATTTTGATTTGTGTTCCTTTAATTCCTTTGACATAAGCAGTTCTTTAAGATATACGGAATCTCTTGCTTCATTTGGAATTTCAATTCCCACTGCTGCTTTTCCCGGAATCGGTGCTTCTATACGAATGTCTGCTGCCGCCATATTTAATTTTATATCATCTGAAAGTCCGGTTATTCTGCTTACTTTTGTACCCATTTCAGGCTGTAATTCATATCGTGTAACTGATGGTCCCTTACTTACATTTGTAACCTCAACACTGACTCCAAAGTTTGCTAATACTTCCTTTAATTTATTTGCCGTATTCATTAAGGCTGCTTTTGTAGTTCCACTAACACTTCCCGGATTATCAGCTAATAATTTATATGGTGGTTTCTTATAAATCATCTTCTTCTTTTGACTTGGAGCTATAATCTTTCCTTCAGAAATATTCTTTTTCACTTCTGTTGTTTCCTCAGAATGAGGAATCTTAGCGGTTTCTGACTTAGTTTCTTCAATAGTGTCTAAACCTTCAATAGCCTCACCTTCTACAGCCACCGTTTCTCCCATACCGTAAGGCTTTCGCTTCATGGCATCTTTTGCTGACTGACTTACAATAATTCTTTCTTTGGGTTCAAACTCGCCATTTAAAATAGTTTCCTGATCTACCTCAGGTGTCTCTACATTTTCAACAATTTTACCATTATCTAATCCCTGAATCTTAACCTGTTTGTTGCCTGCAACTTCTTCATATGTATATGTAACAGGTTCCTGTTCAATCTCTTTTATAAGTCCATCATCTAGTCCTTCAATATGTATTTCATGAACTTCCTGATTGTTATCCTCTGTTTTTTTGTCCTGAACACTTGAATTTTCTGCCTTAAGTTTCGTAGATTTAAAATCTACACCTACAATCTTTTGATTTTTCTTTTCTATACGTCTTTGCTCTCTAGCTTGATTATTTTCTTCCCGTCTGTTATTAGCTTCTTCTTTTACATTCTGGTATGCACGTTCTCCATTATCTTTTATCACAGACATAATTGACTTTTCTGTAAGTATAACAATCGAGATAATCAAGAGAACAATGGCAACTATATATGCCCCTGTAAGTCCTAGCAATGAATTTAACGTTGTACCAAGTAATCCTCCTAGAAAACCACCGCCAAACTCTCTATCTGCTCCTATTTTGTAATAATGTCCTAAGCTTTTATTTTCACTTCCATATGCAAATAAATGAAACAAAAATGTGCTGTCAATAAATAACAATATAAATCCAATTATTTTTGATACCACCAAAATATTAGCCTCATTATATGCTATTAGTCCTATAACTATAACAAGAATTATCGGAAACACATATCCCGACCAGCCAAAGCAACCAAGCATTACACTTCTAAGTGTATTTCCAACTATTCCACAAATGCCAAAATTACTCAGGAATAGCAGTAATGAAATTGCTACGAAAATCCATAAATAAACTTCCTTAATAATTTTTTCATTCTTCTGTGCCAATTCTGCCTTTTTCTTTTTTGCTTCAGCATTCTTTCTTCTGGTTTCTGCAGCTTTTTGTGCGCTGCTTGTAGCTGATAGCTTACTCATATTTGCTTTTTTGCCATTACTTTTTTTCTTTGTATTGGCCACTTTCCACACCTCTTCTTCTATCTGTTCTTATTTAAATTATTTGCTTCTATCTGTTTTAGTTTAAATCATTTATTATTTATTTCTATCTTTTTTAATTCAAATTATTTACTTCGATTTGTTTTAATTTAAATTATATATTTCTACCTAAAGTACTTATTTCTTTTTTCTTTATCTTTTAATATTTTTCATTAATCGTTTTATTATGTTTTGCTTATTTTATTATAATCGATGCAATTACAGCCACTATACCCATAATCGCACAATAATATGAAAAATATTTAAATTTTTTATTTTTTACTACCAGTAACATAGCCTTTATGCATATGTAACCCACTATTGCTGCGACAATCATACCTGCCATATATACCCCTGCTCCTATGGTTGCAATATCTTCGCCCATATCAGGTATTTCTAAAATTGTAGCTCCTAAAATTGCCGGAATGGACATTATAAACGAATATTTCACAGCAAAATCTCTTTTTAATCCACATAAAAGTCCCGCTGCAATTGTAGTCCCTGAGCGTGATAATCCCGGCAATGTTGCTATCCCCTGACAAATTCCAATAAAAATCGAATTTAGATATCCTGTGTTCTTTGGTGTCTTATCACCATCCGGCAACTGGTCTGATATAAATAACAAAACTGCTGTAATCAAAAGACAAATTCCCGGTATAATCAATGTATCTGATGCACTGCTTACCACATTTTTTCCAAAGAAACCAATGATACCTGTTGGTATTGTCGAGACAATCACAAGAAGTGTAAACTTTCTGTAACTTGTTCTTATTACCTGTATATATTCTACCTGCTCATGTTTTATTATAGTTCTAAAAAACCTATAAATATTAGTACATGAATCAGCTAATATTCCAACTCCATCTATAATAAGCCTTATTATATCTTTTCTATATATAATAAAAACTGCAATCAGTGTTCCTAAATGTAAAAATACATCAAATGCAATTCTTACTTCATTCATACCAAATATTTTTTGAAAAATAGCCAAATGTCCGGAACTGCTAACCGGCAAAAATTCTGTCAAACCTTGTATAATTCCAAGCAATATTGCTTCAAATATTCCCATTTTTTTCTCCTGTACTTTCATCTGTCCATAATCTCTATTATTGTACTATTAAATAAGGATTTGTTCAAGAAATTCTTTGTGTACGTTACTCTTTACTCTGTGTACGTTACTCTTTACTCTTTGGTTTAGTTTTCTTTCTATTAACTTCTTCTCCTGGCTTTCCTTTTTGTTACTCACAATTCTTTATTCTTTTCTATCAAACCATATAATTTTTCCATAGCTTCCTTCAATCCGCCTATTTCATCAATTATTCCCTCGTGTACCGTTTCTTTACCGACCAAAATGCTGCCAACATCCTTAGTCATCACTTCCGTTTCATTCATCAGTTCCATAAAACGACTTTCCTTAATATCGCAATGATGAACCACAAACCAATTAATTCTCTCCTGAATCTTCTTAAAATAATCAAAAGTTTGAGGAACACCTATAAACAAACCATTCATTCGAACAGGATGAACTACCATAGTACCTGTCGGTACAATAAAGGAATAATCGGCCGCCACTGCTAAGGGTACTCCAATAGAATGGCTGCCGCCTAAAACCAACGACACTGTAGGCTTGCTTAATCCGGCAATCATTTCAGCAATCGCTAACCCACATTCCACATCTCCACCAACTGTATTTAAAATAATAAGCAAACCATCAATATCCTGGTCGTCCTCAATCTTAACCATTTGCGGTAGAACATGTTCATATTTCGTAGTTTTAGTTCCGGCAGTCAAATTATCATGCCCCTCTATCTCACCAATAATACTTAAGACATATATTTTCTTATGATGCTTATTATTATTTAATTCCACCTGTCCATACTCTTTAATTTCGTCCATAAAAAACCTCCATACTACTAAGTAATATGGAGTGTTTTTCTAAAAATATAACTTTTTCAAAATTTTTTTATGATTTTATTATAAGATAAATTTCCGCCAAACAAATCTAGGGCACTTCCTATGGTAAAATCAAGTTTTTCATTTGAAATCATACCAAATTGTTCTATTTGTTCCATTGATGCAATTCCTCCGGCATAGGTTATTGGAGTCTTATTATAACCTGACAATATTTTCACCAGTTCTACTTCCATTCCTGCACCTTTTCCTTCAACGTCCACACCATGAACCAAAAATTCATCGCAGTAAACAGAAAGCATTTCTAATAATTTCACAGTAACCTTTTCCTCAGTAAAATTCTGCCATCTGTCTGTAACTATATAATAATCATCACCTTTTTTTCGGCAACTAAGGTCTAGGACAATATGTTCCTTTCCTACTGCCTTCATAAGTTTTTCAAGATTAGAATAATTAACAACTCCATCCTTAAAAACAAATGATGTGACAATAACGTGAGAAGCCCCTGCACTAATATATTCTTTGGCATTTTCATCATTAATGCCTCCACCTATCTGCAAACCATTAGGATAAGCCTTTAATGCTTTCATCGCCTGATTTTTCGACTTTTCAAAATATTCTGAATCTTTAGAATTTAATATTATAATATGTCCACCCTTTAATCCATCTTTTCTGTAAAGCCCTGCAAAATATTCAGCATTATTTTTTGACACAAAATTCTCCTGCGCCATATTCCCTTTATCCTTAAGACTTCCACCGACTAGCTGTTTCACTTTGCCATTATGTATGTCAATACAAGGTCTGAATTTCATTATATTTCTCCAAAAGCCTGCTCTAAATCAGCAATAATATCTTCCACATCTTCGATACCAACTGAGAATCTGATTAAATCCGGCTGTACACCAGCCTCAATAAGCTGTTCATCTGTCATCTGGCGATGTGTATGGCTAGCCGGATGAAGAACACATGAACGCGCATCTGCTACATGAGTTACAATGGCTATAAACTTAAGGCTATCCATAAATTTAATAGATGCCTCTCTTCCTCCTTTGATACCAAAAGTAAGAACACCACATGTGCCATTAGGCATATATTTCATAGCTCTTTCATGATATTTATCGCCTTCAAGTCCCGGATAATTAACCCATTCTACATTCTCATTAGCCTGAAGATATTCAGCTACCTTCTGTGCGTTTTCGCAATGTTTCTTAACTCTTAAATGTAATGTTTCAAGGCCAACATTTAAAAGGAATGCATTCATAGGTGACTGTATACATCCCAAATCTCTCATCATCTGAACTGTAGCCTTAGTAATATATGAACCTTTTCCAAAAGCTTTGGTATAAACTAATCCATGATAGGAATCATCAGGTTGTGTAAGTCCAGGGAACTTGTCAGCATGAGCTTCCCAGTCAAAATTACCACTATCTACAATAGCCCCACCAACAGCCATAGCATGTCCATCCATATATTTGGTTGTAGAATGTGTAACAATATCTGCTCCAAATTCAAAAGGTCTGCAATTAATTGGCGTTGCAAATGTATTGTCTACAATAAGTGGAACTCCATGTGCATGAGCTGCAGTACTGAACTTTTCAAAGTCCAAAATTGTACATGAAGGATTAGAAATAGACTCACCGAATACACATTTAGTATTGGACTTAAATTCTTTTTCCAAATCTTCTTTTGAAATCTCTGGATCAACAAATGTAACATCTATTCCCATTTTTTTCATAGTTACACCAAAAAGATTAAACGTTCCTCCATAAACATGTGATGAACAAATCATATGGTCTCCAGCCTCGCAAATATTAAATACAGCAAAGAAATTAGCTGCCTGTCCTGAAGATGTAAGCATAGCAGCTACACCACCTTCTAATTCACAAATCTTACTTGCAACTGCATCATTAGTCGGATTCTGTAATCTTGTATAGAAATAACCTGATGCTTCTAAATCAAATAATTTTCCCATCTGCTCTGATGTATCATATTTAAAAGTTGTGCTCTGATAAATCGGAAGTACTCTAGGTTCACCTGTTGTAGGTTTCCATCCTCCCTGCACGCATATTGTTCCTTTGTTATTCTCTGCCATTTCTAGTCCTCCTTTTTGTCTATATATTTTTATTATGCCTTATTTATTTTTACAATTCTATTTCTAACATTGAACTGCCAAATTTCAAAACATATAGAATTGCAATAGTCTTGTAAGAACACATAATATTTCAAAATCATTCTTATTCATTTTATTCTTTTTGATACTATAATGCAATGATATTTTTTACACACCATATAACTGTGCCATATGACATTTTTTACATACCAAATAACTGCAGCATATGACATTTTTCACATACCATATAACTGTACCATATGACATTTTTTCACACACCATATAACTGTACCATATAACATTTTTCACATACCATATGGCAATACAATACTTCCACCAATTTCAAACAAATAATCTCTGCTTTTTAAAACTTTCTGCACATCATTAGACGTTTTAATTTCTTCCGTCGTAAGCAGAGCCACCATTCCTTCATGTCCTAAATGATGAAAATCTGTACCTGCAGAAACAATAAAATCATGTTCCTTCGCATATTTTGCAGCTTTAGCCACACGACTATTCTGATTGGGATGCATATTGTAAGTTTCCACACCATCTAAAAGCTTCGGATTCATTAGCGTCATACCATCACGAAATGGATGTGCCTGTAGTAAAAGTGTATCATCACTTCTAAATTTTTCAGAAAAGTTTTCAAGCCCATCATTTAATAATTCATACGCCCATTCAAAAAAATTCTCATCTATACCATAAACTAAATAATCATTTATATTCTCACTGAAACGAATTTCACAACCTAAAATTACATTAATTCCATATTTTTTTCCTGTTTCAACAGCCTTTTTATAGTCCTTCATGTATTCACTTATACACTTATTTTTATCATCGATAAAGCGCATTCCCGGATAAAAATGATTCGTCACAACTATACTGTCATATCCTTGCCTTGCATATAATTCTATCGCCTTCTTTGGTTCGACCTCAGCACATCCACTAGCCGGAGATGTATGAAAATGCAATTCTGTTCTATATTTATACTGATTGAAATCCATCTTGTAGCCTCCAACACAATTTAAATTTAAGTCTAATTTTAAACAAATAGTTCAAAGAAATCAATACTCCACCACAAAAAATTCGACACTATCAGAACAAGGTGCCGCTTACGGTACTTCGCGTGCGAGTGGATACATATACATAACTACATTTCCATAAGCTTCACGTACACATTGGAGTGTTTTTATATAATAGGAAATCCAAAAATTTTCCTATTATATTAAAAATCCGATACAGAAAGTCTGCACCGGATTTTTATAATTATTACTGAGCATCCTTAATTGAGAAGCTGATTCTTCCCATTTTGTCTTTGCCCAGACATTTACATTTAACTTTGTCTCCTAATGTAAGGAAATCTTCAACATGTTCAACTCTTTCCTTAGCAATCTTAGAAATGTGAACCATTCCTTCTTTGCCCGGAGCAAATTCAACAAATGCACCAAATTCTTTGATGCTTACAACAGTACCTTCAAGAATCTGTCCTTCTTCAAAATCTGTTACAATTGTTTCAATATACTTAATAGCCTTAGCAATCATATCCTTGTCAACGCCACAAACTGAAACCATTCCTTCATCAGAAATATCAATCTTAACGCCCGTTTCTTCGATAATAGCGTTGATTACCTTACCACTCTTACCAACTACATCACCAATCTTATCAGGATCAATCTGAATCATCTCAATCTTTGGTGCATATTCGCTTACTGACTTACGTGGTTCTGCGATAGCTGGTTTCATACATGTATCCATAATGAAAAGTCTTGCTTCTCTTGTTCGCTTAATAGCTCCTTCAACGATTTCTCTTGTAAGACCATGAATCTTAATATCCATCTGAATAGCTGTGATACCTTCTGTTGTACCTGTTACCTTAAAGTCCATATCTCCAAAGAAATCTTCAAGTCCCTGAATATCTGTCAACAATACATAATCATCATCTGTATCGCCTGTTACAAGACCACATGAAATACCGGCTACCATAGCTTTA
>CAYWUE010000071.1:0-9100 GCA_964461415.1 uncultured Eubacterium sp. | reverse complement strand
ATTCCGGTCGCCGGCATTAAAATGGAATTCACTTGTAGGTGAATTCCATTTTATATTTTAATATGCATGTAGGGGGAGAGTCTGCGGGTTTATGCAAATTTATTGAATGTAATAAGCTAAAATGGTATAATGTAATGCAGTTTTGAGAGTGACACAGGACAGTGTACATTCTTTTAAAGCAATAAAAGAGGATAAAAGAGGATAAAATTATGAAGATAGGTTTTGGATGCGATCATGCAGCAATCGATTTAAAAAATGAGCTTGTTCAGTATATGACTGAAAAGGGATATGAATGTGTAGATTTTGGAACTAATTATGACGAAAATGGTGAAATTATTAAGTGCGATTATCCGCAAAAGGGTCAGGAAGTAGGAGAAGCTGTAGTATCAAAAGAAGTAGATTATGGCGTTCTTATATGCGGAACAGGTATTGGCATTTCTTTGTCTGCTAATAAGGTTCCGGGTGTTAGGGCAGCAGTTTGTAGTGAGCCATATTCTGCAAGACTTACAAAACAGCATAACAATGCTAACATTATTGCATTTGGTGCCAGAGTTGTAGGCAGTGAAGTGGCAAAGATGATTCTTGATGCATTTTTTGGAGCTGAGCTCGAAGGTGGAAGACATCAGACAAGAGCTGATATGATTAAGGATATTGAAGATAAGTATTGTAAGTAGATTTAATCTCGATACTGCAAGCAGTTAATATCAAAAGTTTATGCAATTAAATACTGCAAAAAAATTATTACCAGGTGGGCATTTAAATTATTAAAAGTGAGTTTAAAATTCGCGTGGTAATTATAAATATATTCTACAGAAAAAAGGGAAAACTAATGATTACAATTAAGGAAGTGAAAACACGTAGTGATTTGCGTATTTTTGCTGGATTTAATGAAAAAATGTATAGAGATAATCCGGAGGCTATTCCAGATTTGATTTCTGATGAAATGAATAATTTCACACCTAACAAAAATCCAGCATTTGAATATGCTAAATCCAGACAATTTTTGGCTTATAAAGACGGGGAATGTGTAGGAAGAATCGGTGCAATTATTAGTAGCAAGGCTAATAAGAAGTGGAATCGTAAGAGAATTAGATTTACAAGAGTAGATTTTATAGATGATTACGAGGTTTCTAAGGCATTATTTAAGGCTGTTGAAGATTGGGGACGTGAAGAAGGTTTGACAGAAATTCATGGTCCGATGGGATTTTGTGACCTTGACCAGGAAGGTATGTTAGTGGAAGGTTTTGACTATAAAGGTATGTTTATAACAATCTATAACGCACCTTATTACAAAGAACATATGGAAAAAATGGGATATGTCAAGTCTGTTGATTGGGTAGAAAACCGTATAACTATTCCGCAGGAAGAACCGGAGATTTTAAAAAAAATGGCCAAGAGAGTAATGGATGGCAATGAATTAAAAATCGTAAAAGCTAAGAACAGACGTGAGATTAAAAAATACATATCTCAGATTTTTGAGGTTATAAATGATACATATAGCCATTTATATGGTGAGGTTGAATTGACAGATGCACAAATTAAAAAATATGTTTCACAATTTATTTTGTTGGTTAATTGCAAGTATGTGGTTATGGTTTCAGATAAAAATGATGAAATGATTGGGTTTGCGCTGGCGGTTCCTACATTGGCTGATGCATCTAAAAAATGCCATGGCAAACTGTTTCCATTTGGATGGTACAGAATTTTAAGAGCACCTTTTGTCAGCAAGGAAGTCCTTGAACTTTTCTTAGTTGGTGTTAAGGACAAGTATAAGAAGATGGGCGTTCCGGCAGTATTGATGGAAGAGATGATGCGTGTTGCAATTGAGGATGGTTTTAAGTATGCAGAATCAGGACCAATGTTAGAGGACAATGTAGCAATTCAGTCATTGTGGAAGAGATTTGAAAGAATACAGCATAAGAGAAGAAGATGCTGGATAAAGAATTTGTAAGGTGTAAAAGGACGATGCTGCATTATATAAAGAAAAGCTTTTAACACTGTTAGAAAAATTCGGATGAATATAAAAAAGCATAATACATGTAATCTTTAAAGAAAAGCAATGTGGTAATCGGTGCCATGTTGCTTTTTTTGTGATAAAAAATATTGACAGTATAAATTTTTTTTTTATATAATCACTTCAACGCTTTAAAGCGTAACGGTTTAAAGCGAAAGTGACGCAAACATAAATTCAGTAATGCTAAAAATTATTAGTATATTTGAAATAACTATTATTGAATTAGGTTACGCTTTAACTATTTAGACAGAAAGGTGGATGATAATTATGGAAAAAATGATTCTTTGTGGTGCTTTATTAATTGTATTTTTTGCAATTATGATTGGTGTAGGTTTTTATAGTAGAAAGCATGCGACAGATGTTAACGGTTTTGTTTTGGGCGGACGTTCTGTAGGGCCATGGCTTACGGCATTCGCTTTTGGAACATCTTATTTTTCAGCAGTTATTTTTGTGGGATATGCGGGACAGTTTGGATGGAACTTTGGAGTTTCGGCAACCTGGGCAGGATTAGGCAATGCGTTTATCGGTTCATTACTTGCATGGAATATTTTAGGTCGAAGAACAAGAATTATGACACAGCACTTGGATGCAAAGACAATGCCGGATTTTTTTGGAAAGAGATTTAATTCAACACCACTTAAGGTGGCTGCCTCTGTTATTGTTTTCATTTTTTTGATACCTTATACTGCTTCACTATATAATGGACTTTCAAGCTTGTTTAATATAGCTTTTGATATTCCATACTGGGTGATTATTTTGGTGATGGCTGTGTTGACAGGATTTTATGTTATTTTTGGTGGATATATGGCTACAGCAATAAATGACTTTATTCAGGGTATTGTAATGCTGTTTGGTATTAGCGCTGTTATTCTTGCGGTGCTTAAGGATAATGGCGGGTTAGTAAATGCTATGAAAGAACTGGCAGCAATAGAAGGTGATGCCGGTTGGAAGGGCGCTTATAGCTCTTTTCTTGGACCAGATCCATTGGCATTATTATTTGTTGTTATACTTACTTCTCTTGGAACATGGGGACTTCCGCAGATGGTTGGAAAATTTTATTCAATTAAGAGTGAAAAAGATATACATAAAGGAACTATAATTTCTACGGTTTTTGCTATTATTGTAGCAGGTGGCTGTTATTTCCTGGGTGGTTTCGGAAGGCTTTATGAACCAAAGATGTCAAATGGAAAGATTTTATTTGACACCGTTGTTCCGGCAATGTTACAGAATCTGCCTACTATTATTATTGCGATTGTAATAGTATTGGTTTTATCAGCGTCAATGTCAACGCTATCATCCTTGGTTCTTACATCTAGTTCAACATTTACATTGGATGTAATAAAGACAGTGACTAAAAAGGAAATGTCTGAAAAGAAACAGGTATTTATAATGAGAATCTTTATTGTATTTTTTATAGCTGTTTCGGCTGTGATTGCCATTGTAAAGGATGCATTTCCGGAGGTTACGTTTATTGCACAGATGATGGGTGTGTCATGGGGAGCATTAGCAGGAGCGTTCCTTGCACCTTATCTTTACGGTTTATACTGGAAGGGCGTTACTAAGATGGCCACAGTTGTATGTTTTATTTGGGGTTGTACAATATCAGTGGTACAGATGATTATTACACTTGGAAATATAGATATTTCAGGTGGAGGCAAGGTACTTAGTTACCTTTTTGCTTCATCTATCAGGTCAGGCGTGCTGGCCATGGTTGGCGGACTTATACTTGTACCTGTGATTAGTATCTTTACAAAGAAGCAGGATAAGGAAGATATTGATAAAATGTTCTCATGTTATGATGAGAAAGTAGAGGTTTCGGTAAAGGAATCTTTGGAAGATTAAATTATTATAAAATGACAGAATTAAGCCATTGTTTATCGTTGACTAAAATAATACAATAAACTATAATACTTTTCAGTACTTTAAAGCAATAAAATGATGGAAGGTGGAAATATATGGGTAATAAGAAAATTATGCTTGGAAATGAAGCAATTGCTCGTGGAGCTTATGAAGCAGGCGTGAAAGTTTCATCTGCTTATCCAGGTACTCCAAGTACAGAAGTTAGTGAGAATATTGTAAAATATGACGAGATTTATGCAGAGTGGGCACCGAATGAAAAGGTAGCCACAGAAGTAGCTATTGGTGCGTCAATGGCAGGAGTTCGTTCTATGACAATGATGAAGATGGTAGGTCTTAACGTGGCATCTGACCCATTGTTTACAGCAGGATATATCGGAGTAAATGGTGGTATGGTCTTATGTGTTGCAGATGACCCAGGCATTTACAGTTCACAGAATGAGCAGGATACCAGAATGGTAGCACGTGCAGCGATGGTACCGGTTGTTGAACCATCTGACAGCGAAGAAGCCAGAGTATTTACCAAAAGAGCGTATGAATTATCGGAAAAATACGATACACCAGTTATCCTTAGAACTACAACCAGACTTGCACATTCTCAAGGTGTGGTTAATTTAGAAGATAGAGTAGAAGTTGACGACAAGATATATGAAAGAAATGTTGCAAAGAATGTTATGATGCCTGGCAATGCAATTAAGCGTCATATTTTTGTAGAGGAACGTCTTAACAGAATGGCTGAAGATGCTAATATATTAGATATTAATAAGGTTGAATATAATGATACAAAAATTGGTATAATTACCAGTGGTATTCCATATCAGTATGTTAAGGAAGTATTGCCTAAGGCTTCAGTTCTTAAATTAGGTTTGGTACATCCTCTTCCAAAGAAGTTGATTCAGGAATTTGCATCGAAGGTAGACAGATTGATTATCTTCGAAGAACTTGAACCAGTTATAGAAGAACAGGTTAGAGCGATGGGCATTGAATGTGATGGAAAGAATATCTTTACGGTTCAGGGCGAATATAGTGCAAATATGCTCAGAGAAAAAGTTTTAGGAGAAAAAGTGGAAACTGCAAAACCTGCAGAAGCACCTGCAAGACCACCTATTCTATGCCCGGGATGTCCTCATAGAGCTACATATTCAGTTCTTAAGAAATTAAAAATTCATGCAGCAGGTGATATTGGCTGCTATACATTAGGTGCTGTTAATCCATTAGGTGTAGTTGATACAACAGTTTGTATGGGCTCTAGTATTTCCACACTTCATGGTATGGAAAAAGCCAAGGGTAAGGATTACATAAAGAATTGGGTAGCTGTTATTGGTGATTCTACATTCCTACATACAGGTGTCAATTCACTTATGAACATGGTTTATAATAAGTCTACGGGAACAGTTATCATACTTGATAATTCAACAACAGGAATGACAGGACATCAGGATAATCCGGCTACTGGAAAGACATTAAAGGGTGAGGAAGCACCTGTAATTTTACTTGATGAACTTTGCAAGGCTATGGGAGTTAAGAATATTCAGGTGGTTGACCCATTTGATACGAAGAAGTTTGAAACAGTGGTAAAAGAAGAAGTTGCAAAAGATGAGGTTTCAGTTATTATCGCACAGTCTCCATGTGCATTGCTTAAGTCATATGTGCCGAAAGGAAAATGCATGGCAGACCCTGAAAAATGTAAAAAATGCGGACTTTGTCTGCAGTCAGGATGCCCGGCAATTACTAAGAACGAAGATGGAACAATCAGCATTGACCAGACATTGTGTAATGGGTGTGGACTTTGCATGAATACTTGTCCATTTGGAGCAATTGAATTAAAGAAATAAGGAGAGCGGTCATGGCAGAAACAAAAAATATAATGATAGTCGGTGTTGGTGGACAAGGAACATTGCTGACAAGTAGAATATTAGGCGGAATCACAGTTGCAGCAGGCTATGATGTAAAACTTTCTGAAGTTCATGGAATGGCGCAACGTGGAGGAAGCGTTGTAACATATGTTAGATATGGTAAAAATGTAGCTGAACCAATAGTTGAAGTAGGTCAGGCAGATGTGCTTATTGCTTTTGAAAGATTAGAAGCACTTAGGTATGCGCATTATTTGAAAAAAGATGGGGTAATGATTATCAATGACCAGAGAATAGACCCGATGCCTGTAGTTACAGGTGCAGCAAAATATCCTGAGAATATAATTGAGAAATTAAGCAGAGAACATAAGGTTATTTCTGTTGATGCAATGGATGAAGCTATTAAAATGGGCAATTCTAAGGTGTTTAATGTAATTATTTTAGGACTTGCAGCAAAGAATATGGATTTTCCTAAGGAACAGTGGATTGAAGTTATCAAGAATACAGTTCCTCCAAAGACAATTGACATTAATGTGAAAGCATTTGAACATGGATATGATTTAGTATAAACTTTAAAATGACCGTCTAAGCTGAATACATAAGGCATAGACGGTCAATACTAAACTTTGAGCATACTAATAAAGCTAATGATAGTCAAATTGATTACGTGACAAGTTTAGAAAAAATTTAATAGTTTTAGAATAAAAGGTATGTGGATTTTCGAGGAACAATATATTTAAAATGAATTGATAGCTAGGAGTGCAGAGATGATTATTGATGTTCATACTCATACGTTTCCGGATAAGATTGCAGAACAGACTATAAAGAAGATGGAACAGGAGATTTTAGAAGCCCAGGGATTTGTTGTGAAAGCGGCAACAGGAGGTACATTCAAGGAATTATCAGACAGTTCTAAAAAAAACGACATAGATATTTCTATGGTGGCTCCAGTAGCTACAAGACCACAGCAGGTGGAAAAAATCAATTCATTGTCTGCTAAACAAAATGAGAAATATAAGGAAAAGCATGTTTTTTATATGGGTGCAATTCATCCGGATTGTAACAATTATAAAGAGATAATAGACGAAGTAGCAGTAATGGAGTTAAAAGTTATAAAATTACATCCGGATTATCAGAAGACATTTTTTGATGATGAGAAATATATAAGAATAATGGACTATGCAGCAAATAAGGGATTAGGTATAATCACACATGCTGGAATGGATATAGGATTGCCACAAACAGTTCATTGTACACCTGACAGAGTACTAAATGTGTTGAAACATATTCAGCCAGAACTGTTGATATTAGCTCATTTAGGTGGATGGAATTATTGGGATGAAGTGGAAGAAAAAATATGTGGATTGCCGATATATCTTGATACAGCAGTAATACAGAGACCGGGATGTCCACATATATCTGATGAACAATTTTTAAGAATAGTAAGAAAACATGGTGAAGACAAAATATTATTCGGAACAGACAGTCCCTGGTTTGACCAACAAAAAGCAATAGACAAAATTAGAAATACAGGTTTCACAAAGAAAGAACTAGAATTAATCCTAGGAAAAAACGCAGAAAGATTATTTTTTGGAAAATAGTATGACACAAATGCTCCATAAAAAATGGACATGAAATAGGAGAAGTAAAATGCCGATAACAGAATTATTAGAAAAAAACGCCAGAGCTTTTGGTGATGATGTATGTTTGGTAGAAATTAACCCTGAAATAGAAGAAAAAAGAAGGGTGACATGGAGAGAATTTGAATTAATACAGCCGGACACACATCAGCAATATAGACGAGAAATAACATGGCAGGTATTTGACGAAAAAGCCAACAGAGTAGCAAACCTGCTGTTAAGCAGAGGAATCCAAAAAGGCGATAAAGTGGCAATTCTTATGATGAACTGCCTAGAATGGCTTCCGATATATTTTGGAATATTAAAAACAGGAGCGTTGGCGGTGCCAATGAATTTCCGTTTTGATGCTGAAGAAATCAAATATTGTTTGGAATTATCAGAAACAGATGTATTGATATTTGGACCGGAATTTGTAGGACGAATTGAAGAAATAGTAGATGAAATCGATGAAAAGAGAATACTATTTTATGTAGGCGGAGATTGTCCGTCTTTCGCAGAAGATTATGATAAGCTAGCCTCTAACTGTTCGTCGATTGCACCTAAAATTCAGCTTAAGGATGAAGATGATGCTGCAATATATTTTTCGTCAGGAACAACAGGATTTCCAAAGGCGATACTACATAATCATGAAAGCCTGATGCATGCTGCAAAGGTAGAACAGAATCATCACAGTCAGACAAAGAATGACGTATTCTTGTGTATTCCACCGCTCTATCATACAGGTGCAAAAATGCATTGGATGGGAAGCTTATTGGTAGGTGGCAAGGCAGTACTTCTTAAAGGTGTAACACCAAAAACCATATTGGAGACAGTATCTAACGAAAAATGTACAATCGTTTGGCTTTTGGTTCCTTGGGCACAGGACATGCTTCTGGCTATTGAAAGAGGCGAAGTTAAGCTAGAGGACTATGATTTGGACCAGTGGAGATTGATGCACATTGGTGCACAGCCAGTTCCACAGAGTTTAATAAAAAAATGGAAAGAATATTTTCCACATCATCAGTATGACACTAACTATGGTCTTAGTGAATCAATTGGACCAGGTTGTGTACATTTGGGTGTTGAAAATATCGATAAAGTTGGTGCAATCGGTGTACCGGGATATGGCTGGGAAGCAAAGATTGTTGACACAGAAGGCAACGAGGTACCACAAGGTGAGGTTGGTGAACTGATTGTCAATGGACCAGGTGTGATGACATGCTATTATAATGATGATAAAGCAACCGCGGAAACAATTAAGAATGGCTGGCTTTTCACAGGAGATATGGCTGAAATGGATAAGGACGGATTCATTTATCTTGTAGATAGAAAGAAAGATGTTATTATCAGTGGCGGTGAAAATATTTATCCTGTACAGATTGAAAACTTCTTAAGCAAACATCCTAAAATTAAGGATGTTGCTGTTATTGGATTGCCGGATGTAAGACTTGGAGAAATTTCAGCAGCTATTATAGAATTAAAGCCTGATATGGAATGTAACGAAGAGGAAATTAATACATTTTGCAAGGAACTTCCTAGATACAAACGACCTAGAAAAATTATATTTACAGAAGTTCCTAGAAATGCAACCGGAAAAATTGAAAAGCCAAAGCTTAGAGAAATGTATAATAGTGTAAATCTGGTTGAGGCACAGAATATGGCATAATATAAAATAAAAAAAAGCTAAAAGAGACACCATAAGAATGATGATGTGCTGTAACGAAGGTTTTGAAAACAAGTGGTAAAGACAATCGGTA
>CAYWUE010000070.1:0-9211 GCA_964461415.1 uncultured Eubacterium sp. | reverse complement strand
AGGAGACCTCTGAAACTGAAGCAGAGGACGAAGAAGAACTTTCTGAGGAACTGACCGATGAAGAATTGGCTGAAGAGGCTCTGGCTGCCGGAAATGAGGAAAATGAGGAGGAAGCTGAAGATGCTGGCGATTTATAAAAGAGAATTAAAATCTTATTTCCAATCCATGATTGGGTATGCGTTTATCGCATTTTTGATGCTGTTTGTCGGAATTTATTTTACGGCATATAATTTGAATTCGGGGTACCCGTATTTTTCTTACGTGTTATCTTCGACTATGTTTATTTTCCTTGTGGCAGTTCCGGTTCTTACCATGAAGTGCTTTGCTGAGGAACGAAAGAGTAAGACAGACCAGCTGCTTTTAACGGCACCGGTCAGCGTGACAGATATTGTATTAGGAAAATATCTGGCTATGATTACGGTGTTTGCAGTTCCGGTATTATTATCCTGCGTGTATCCACTGATTATCAAGTCACAGGGTACTGCATATCTGAAAACGGACTACACTGCGATTTTGATGTATTTTGCAATTGGCTGTGTGTATATTGCAATCGGAATGTTTCTGTCATCTTTGACGGAAAGTCAGATTATTGCTGTCGTAAGTACATTTGCCACATTGCTGGTATTGTATTTGTGGAGCGGTGTGCTTAGTTTTCTGCCAAGTGACGCTGTTTACAATCTGATTGGTCTGATTGTCATTATTCTGCTTGTGGGATATCTGATCTACAATCTCACAAAGAACTGGGTGATTGGCGGAGGCATTATGGCAGCAGGAACGATTACATGTATCATTACATACATTGTGAACAGTGATGCCTATGACAGCCTGCTTTCTACATGGCTTGGAAAAATTAATTTTTCCACTATGCTGGATGGTGTGATCAGTAACAGTCTGTTTGACGTAAGTAATCTGGTGGTTTGTATTTCAGCCATATTTTTGATGGTATTTCTGACAACACAGACGATTCAGAAGAGACGTTGGAGTTAGGAGGTGTAAGATATGAAGAAGATAAAAGAGAAGATAAAAGACATGTTTCAAAGCGCACAATCTCGTTACGGTTCATATAGTACACTCTTAACGGTGATTGTGATTGCCATTGTGATTGTGGTAAATATGGTAGCCGGACAATTTCCGGATACTTGGAAGAATATTGATCTGAGTGAAAATAATCTGTACGAGATTACAGACCAGAGTAAGGCACTGCTAAAGAGTCTGGATAAGGAAGTCGTGATCCATGTACTGGCTGATAAAGATTCGACAGACGAACGTATTAAACTTTTCATGGAAAAATACACCGGGCTTTCCAAGAAAGTTTCCGTGACATGGACAGATCCGGTGCTTCATCCGGCAGTGCTTTCGGAAAATTCTGCGGAAGCAAATGATGTGATCGTTTCCTGTGAGGATACCGGAAAAAGTACCACGATTTCGTTGGACGATATGATTACATACAATGAAATGTATTACTATTATTACGGAAGTCAGGTCGAGGAAGGGTTTGATGCGGAAGGTCAGCTGACCAGTGCCATTAACCAGGTGGTAAATTCAGCCACACATAAAATCTATTGTGTAACCGGACATGGAGAAATGACATTGGGAACGACATTGTCTGACCTGATGGAAAAATCCAGTCTGACAACAGAGGAATTAAACACTTTGAAAATCAGTGAGATTCCGGAAGATTGTGAAGTATTGTTCTTTTATGCACCGACAACGGATTTGGTAGACAGTGAAAAAACGATGATTCAAGAATATATGCAAGACGGCGGAGATGTGCTTCTGGTATTGGGTGATACGGAAAATGATACTCCGAATCTGGATGCTTTGATGAAAGAATACGGTATGCAGAAAGTGAACGGTTATATTGCAGATACGAAGAACAGCCTGCAGGGAAGCCCGTATTATATTCTGCCGGAACTTTCTCTGAACGATAAAATGTCAACCGGAATGCAGTCTCAGATGGTATTACTCGTCAATGCCCTTGGTATGGAAATGATAGATCCGGAAAGAGACACCATCGAAGTAGAAGAATTTATGACGACTTCAAGTTCCGGTTATGCGGTCAGCACAGTGGCACAGACTCAGGGTACTTATGTACTTGGAGCACAGGCAACAGAAGAAGACTGTACCTTTACCGTATTTACAAATGCGAATATGATTGATGACAGTCTGACAAGTGCCTATTCGACGTTGGAAAACAATACATTATTTATGAATGCCGTTACAAGTAATTTTGATGATGTAAGTAACGTTTCCATTGAGGCAAAGAGTCTGGAAGTGACATATAATACCATGCAGCATACCGGTATTTCTACCATGATCGTAATCTTTGGCGTACCGGCTGCTATCCTGCTGATTGGATTCATGACTTGGTTAAAACGCAGAAAGGCATAGGTGACAGCATGAAGAAATATAAATCAATGATAGTTTTACTGTCTGTATTTGTGGTGGTTCTTGTTTTGTATTTTGTAATGGGGAAAATCAATAAGATGCAGGCAGAGAAAGATACCGATGAAACTATTATGGTAACGGATTTTTCGTTCCTTTCTTCTTTGGAGTACACAAATGGAGAAACAACCATGTCATTTGTAAAAGAAGACGGAACATGGAAAGTTAAAGACAACGAAGAATTTAATTTGGATTCCGATGCAGTAGAAACCATTGCAAAATCACTTTCTCAAATCGAGGCAGTGCGTGTGTTAGAGGGTGCGGATGAACTGTCTGTTTACGGCTTGGATGATGCGGCATATACCATCACAATGGAAACGGAATCAGGTGTAACATTTACACTGTATATCGGTGATGAGACCGGAGACGGATATTATGCAACCACAAATGATAAAGTGGTGGTTTACACAATCGGAAGTTCGGCAGTGTCTGATATGGAATTTGACTTGACGGCACTGGAGGCTGAAGAAGAGGAAGATGAGGATACGGACGATACAACAGATACGACTTCGGAAGAAACGGATGATACAGTAGATTCCGGGGAAGTCAATTAACGCAATATAAGGAAATTTTTCATTAAGGGTACGGTGGAATCCTATTAAACGGGTTACGCTGTATCCTTATTCTTTATGCTACAAAGAAGTTGATTATAACGGAAACGTGATGAATAGTTGGTGCAGTAGAAAGTGCAGAATGTATGTGTAATAAGTTTTTTGTGTTGACAAAACATCAAATATGATGTAATGTAATATCAAGAATAGCAAAGCGAAAAGGAGATAAAATACTAATGAATAGAACTTTTACAGAAGTACCAATGTTCACTAAAAAATGGCACTCATTAGGGTTGACAGATGATAATTTAAGAGACCTGCAAAATGAATTGTTAGAAGATCCAAAAGCGGGCGATGTAATAAAAGGAACTGGTGGACTAAGAAAAATTCGCATTCCAATGGAGAATAAAGGAAAAGGAACTCGCAGTGGTGCGAGAGTTTTGTATGTAGATATAGAATTAAAGGAAACTATATATTTTGTCAATGTATACACAAAAGACGAACAAGATGATTTAACAGAAGCTGAGAAAAAAGCATTTAAAACGGTTGTTAAAATTTTAAAGGAGGAATAATCATGAGCAAATTTTTTGAAGAAACAATGCAAGGGTTATTAGAAGCAATCGAAATTGAAAAAGGTAATATCCCTCTCGCTGAAAGAGAGGGTATGCCAGCCAAAACTTTTTATGTAGCAGATGACGATCAGAAACTCATAGATAATTTAATTAAAATCAGAAAAAGCGAAAATATATCACAGGCTGAACTTGCAGAAATTACAGGAAATTCCCAACAATCAATATCACGGTTTGAAAAGAAAACACATAGTCCATCTATGAAATTATTTTCAAGTATTGTAAATGCTTTGGGATATGAAGTTCAACTTGTACGGAAAGAAGGTTGATTTGTTGAAAATCTGTTCATATGGGAATAAAATAAGTGCAAATGTGAAAAGGACATAGCACAATGAAGTACAGCGTAGATTTACAAAAAGAAGAATTTGCATATATGCAGTTATATCAGCAGATGAAACAGGATATTACGGAGGGGGTTCTGCCTTATGGGAACAAACTGCCTTCTAAGCGTCTGCTGGCGGAGGAAACGGGAGTCAGTGTCATTACGGTGGAACACACCTATTCCATTCTTTGCGATGAGGGGTATCTTGAGGCGAGAGAGCGAAGAGGGTACTTTGTGATTTATCGGGAAACGGATTTTAATTCGGTGGCAGAAAGTAACGGGAAACTTCATGTTGTGCCTCGACATGGAACTTCGCATGTACAGGCGTTTCCTTTTTCAGTGCTGGCAAAGACCATGCGAAAGGTGCTGACGGAGTACGGTGATGAGATTTTGACCAAATCTCCAAATCATGGCTGTGTGGAACTGCGGGAAGCCATTGCCGCTTATCTGAATAGAAGCAATGGGATGGTGATAAGACCGGAACAGATTGTGATTGGTTCCGGAGCGGAATACCTTTACAGCCTGCTGGTGCAGCTGCTTGGAAAAGAGCGGATATTTGCTTTGGAAAATCCTTCTTACAATAAAATCCGCAAGGTGTATGAAGCGAACGGGATTACCTGTGAAATGCTGACACTTGGAGCAGATGGTATTCAGACCTCAGAACTTGAGCATACGAAGGCGACGGTGCTTCATATCACACCATTTAACAGTTATCCGAGTGGTGTGACTGCAAGTGTTTCCAAAAGACGGGAGTATCTGCATTGGGCGAAGGTGCGGGACGGGTATATTATTGAAGATAATTATGATTCGGAACTGACGGTTTCCAAGAAAAATGAGGATACGGTATTTTCCCTTGCAGATGAAAACCGGGTGATTTATCTGAATACGTTTTCGCAGACCATTGCTCCGTCCATGCGTATCGGTTATATGGTGCTGCCGGAAACCATGATGGGAATTTTTGAGGAGAAACTGGGATTTTACTCCTGTACGGTTCCTGTTTTTGAACAGTATGTACTGGCTGAACTGCTTCGCAGCGGGGATTTTGAACGTCATGTCAACCGGGTGCGGCGTGCCAGAAGAAAAGCATTGCAAACTGGTCATATTAGAAATAATCAAATTGGATATTCTTCTAATGTCAAAATGTGATATGATAGCAGAAAGAAAATAAAATAATCAAAGGAGAGATGTATCATGTCATATAAAAGAGTACTTACCATTCAGGATATTTCCTGCGTAGGACAATGTTCCCTTACGGTTGCACTACCGATTATTTCTGCCTGTGGAGTAGAGACCTGTGTGCTTCCTTCTGCGGTATTGTCCACACATACCGGTGGATTTAGCGGATATATATTCCGGGATTTGACGGAGGATATGCCGGACATTCAGAATCACTGGATAAAGGAAGGGTTGAAATTTGATGCAATTTATACCGGATATCTCGGAAGCAAAAAGCAGATTGCTTATGTGGAGGATATCATGAAGTCTGTGGGAACTGATTCCTGCGTGAAGGTAGTGGATCCGGCGATGGCGGACAACGGGAAATTGTATTATGGATTTGATATGGAATTTGTAGAAAGCATGAAAGGGCTTTGTGCCAAGGCGGATTATGTCATGCCTAATATTACGGAAGCCTGCTTCCTGACCGGGGTGGAATACAAAGAAGAATATGACAGAGCCTACGTGGATTTGCTGCTTGAAAAATTGTCGGCACTTGGCTGTAAAAATATTATTTTCACCGGAATTTCTTATGAGGCTGGAAGAACAGGAGTAGTCGTGTTTGAACATGGCGTATATTCTTATTACGAACATGAGAAATTAAATAACAGTTGTCATGGAACCGGCGACATCTATGCATCTGCTTTTGTCGGTGCACTTGTCCGCGGAAAGACTGCATTTGATGCGGCAAAGATTGCAGCAGATTATGCACTGGCTTGCATCCGGAAGACAGCAGAATTAGACAATCACTGGTATGGTGCGGCATTTGAACCGGTGCTTGGACAGTTGATTGCTGCTTTCTGATATTCTTTTGGTGTTATGCTGATTATTCTGATATTTTATCGGGGTAATCGGCATTTTTTCTTCTTGAAAAAATAAATGAGCATAGTATAATCAAGGTAAAGATTTATGAAATGAGGATAAGATTATGAATCAGAAAACATTAGGTGTCATGCTGGACTGTTCGCGCAATGCAGTGATGAAACCGGAAAAGGTAAAAGAGTTTGCTAAATTGATTTCTGACATGGGATATAACATGTTACAACTTTATACGGAGGACACCTATGAAATAGAAGGGGAACCTTTCTTTGGTCACATGAGAGGCAGATATACGAAAGAAGAGTTAAAGGATATAGATGCCTATTGTAATTCTATCGGGATGGAATTGGTGCCGTGTATTCAGGTGCTGGCGCATCTTGGACGTTTGACACAGTGGGTACCATATGCGGATATGTTTGACCGGGATGACATTTTGATGGTTGGAGATGAAAGAGTCTACCAATTGATTGATAAAATGTTTGAGACAGCAGAAGCATGTTTTACCTCCCGCAGGATCAATGTTGGTATGGATGAGGCAATAGCAATCGGACGTGGAAAATATCAGGATGTACATGGTGTGCGTAATCGTGTGGATATTTTGGCTGAGCATTTGGAAAAAGTAGTGGAGATTGCCGGAAAACATGGTTTTACCATTATGATGTGGAGTGACATGTTTGTGCGAATACATAATCAAGGAGAATATTATGGGGATAACATCTGCATTCCGAAAGAAACGGTGGATAAAGTGCCTGAAAATGTAGAATTGGTTTATTGGGATTATTATAGTAGAGACAAAGAGCATTACGACCATATGATTGAAACACATCAGGCGTTTCAAAATCCGATTGCTTTTGCAGGAGGGTTGTGGACATGGTCGGGGTACGCTCCGAATCTTCGTTTTACATGGGACACAACAGAAGCTGCCATGCGCAGTGTAGTAGAACATTCTCTTGACAATGTGTTTTTCACCATGTGGGGTGACCATGGAAAGGATTGCTCGTTCTATACGATGCTCCCAATGCTTTTTGCGGCTGCAAAGATGATGGAAGGTGAATTTGACAGAACAGTTATCGCCGGTGAATTTGAGAAGAAGTATGGATATGCCATGGAAGAATTTTTTCATCTGGAGTTGCCTAATATTACAGAGGATGAAGAAAGTCATTTCCACTGTCCATGCAAATATTTATTGTTCAATGACCCGTTTATCGGAGTTTTTGATTTCAGTGTGCCGGAAGATTTACCGGAACGTTATAAAGAAGCTTCCGAGATACTTGCAGGAAGCATCAATGGAAGACCGTATGATTATCTTTTTGAGGTGGAAAAAACACTTTTGGATGCATTGGTATACAAGGCAGATTTAGGAGTAAAACTTCGTAAGGCATATCAGTCAGGTGACAGAGAAATGCTGAAAATGTTGGCAGATGATATCTTTCCGAAGGCTCAGGAATCTATGCAGGAGTTTTTCCGTACATTTAGCAAAATGTGGCATAAGGAGAATAAGGGATTCGGTCTGGAAGTACAGGAACAGCGTTTTGGCGGTCTTTTGTATCGTATGCAAAGTTGTAGGGAACAGGTTTACCAATATTTAAACGGTGACATCAGCAGAATTGATGAACTGGAGGAAGAAAGTCTGGCGAAATATGCCGGTTTTGAAGGGAAAGGTTTCTGCTTTGCAGATTGGAGAGCGACGGTAACTACCTGCGTGAATTAATTGGTGCGTTATGTAGGTATAACAGGAGGAAAAAATGATTGTAAAACAATATATCAAAGAGTTTGAACAGTTAGGTTTCGGAATGTTTGTACATTTCGGACTTTACAGCATTTTGGGAAAAGGAGAATGGGCGAAACTGAGTCTTGAGATACCGGACGAGGAATATTATGATGAACTTCCTAGGCAATTTGACCCGAAACCGGACTGGGCGAAAGAACTGGTTGCTACGGCAAAAAAAGCAGGTTGTGCTTATATTACTTTAACGACAAGACATCATGATGGATTCTCCCTTTATGATACTTGTGGATTAAATACGTATGATGCACCACATGCAAAGTGTGGTCGTGACCTGATCAGAGAATTTGTGGATGAATGTAATGCACAGGGAATCGTTCCGTTTTTTTATCATACATTGTTGGATTGGCATGAAGAAAGTTATCGGACAGATTTTAAGGAGTATTTAAAGTATTTACGTGCAAGTATCGAAATATTGTGTAGAAATTATGGGAAGATTGGTGGTCTCTGGTTTGATGGAATGTGGGACAAACCGGATGAAGACTGGGAAGAAGATGTACTCTACGGAACGATTCGGAAGTATCAGCCGGATGCAATGATTATCAACAATACGGGATTACAGGCGCGTGGTGAATTGGGTCATATCGAGCTTGACAGTGTTACTTTTGAAAGAGGAAAACCACAACCGTTAAATATGGACGGGGCACCGAAATATGTTGCCAGTGAAATGTGCGAAGTATTTGGAAGACATTGGGCATATGCCAGCCAGGATTTTGATTATAAAGGACCGGGTGAAATGATTAAGGAATTGGCAGAATGTCGCAAATATGGTTCAAACATGCTTATGAATATTGGACCTATGAGTGATGGTACGGTACGTCCGATTGATGCCGCAATACTTGACATTATGGGAGAGTGGGTTACACTTTATGATGAGGCGATCAGAAAACCGCTTCCGGCAGGAGTTGAGGTGAAAAGCAAATCGGAAGATTTTCTTTTGAAAGACGGAAAGAACTATTACCTGTTCTGTTTTGACCTTCCGACATTGGGAGATGGACATGTTGCCATCTTTGAAGAGAAGGATTATGACGATTCCTTTACATTAGCGGATACCATCCACTCAGTTGTGTGGCTGGACAATGGAGAGGAAGTATCATTTACGCAGACCGGAAATCAGGTGTCCATACATACGGTGCCATTCTGCTACGGACGTAATACGGTTGTCCGTGTGGCGAAAATAGTTTGTAAATAAAAAATAAAGTAATAAATGTTGTGCAACAAAGGAATAGAAAACAGAAAATCACGAATAATAGCACTATCAGGAGGGCGCGAAGATGATAAATAAAAAAGCATTTTTTAATATGTCATATGGAGTTTATATAGTTTCGACAATGGATGGCAGCCGACCGACAGGGTGCGTGGCAAACAGTGTGATGCAGATTACATCAGAACCGTCTACGATTGCGGTCAGTATCAATCATGAGAACTACACGAATGCGTGTAT
>CAYWUE010000069.1:0-9251 GCA_964461415.1 uncultured Eubacterium sp. | reverse complement strand
ACTTTCGCTGTACCGCCACCTTACATAAATACTTCGTTATCGCACCTCGGCTAAAAAGCGGTGTCTCTTTTTTAGTAATCATAGGAATAAAAATGAACAATATTTAACGTTATTTTCTACATAATAGCTGATTGCTATTTTATATAGAAATATTGTAAAATGGTAAATAACAAAAACGGATTAAATAATATTTGCATATTATACGAAATCTTTAAGAATTAGGAGATTGAATATGGGAAAATATATTATGGCACTAGATCAGGGGACTACAAGTTCACGAACAATTTTATTTGATAAGTCGGGGAATATTGTATGTCAGGCTAATAAGGAGTTTGAACAGATTTTTCCACAGGCAGGATGGGTTGAGCATAATCCTGAAGAGATATGGATGACTCAGATGCTTACGATGGAAGTAGTTATGAAAAAAGCGAAAGCCACAGCTGATGATATTGAGGCAATTGGCATTACCAATCAGAGAGAGACTACGGTAGTATGGGATAAGAATACGGGAAAACCTATTTATAATGCTATTGTGTGGCAGTGTCGTAGAACCTCTGACATTATAGATGACCTTGTTAAGAGAGGACTTAGCGAAACAATTAAGGACAAGACGGGCTTGGTTCTTGATGCATATTTTTCAGGGACGAAAATAAAATGGATTCTTGACAATGTAGAAGGAGCAAGACAGAAAGCTCAAAAAGGGCAGCTTTTGTTTGGCACAATTGATTCCTGGCTTATGTGGAAATTGAGTGATGGAGCAATTCATGCCACAGATTACACAAATGCCAGTCGTACCATGATTTATAATATAAATGAATTGGAATGGGACGAAGAATTGCTGCAGGTTTTGGATATACCTAAAAGTATGTTGCCGTCAGTAAAGCCATCAAGTGGGATTTTTGGGTATACGAATACGCAGTTATTAGGTGGCAAAATACCGATAAGCGGAGTGGCAGGTGACCAGCAGGCAGCGTTGTTTGGACAATGTTGTTTTGAAAAGGGAGATGTAAAAAATACATACGGAACAGGTTGTTTTTTGTTAATGAATACAGGCAGTGAGCCGGTAAAATCTAAAAATGGACTGATAACGACCATTGCTGCGTCAACAGACCATGTCGAGTATGCATTAGAGGGTAGCGTATTTGTGGCAGGTGCTGCGATACAATGGTTACGTGACCAGATGAGAATTGTAGGAAGTGCACCGGAAAGTGAGGAAATAGCGGCAAAAGTTGAGAATACTAATGGGGTTTATGTTGTGCCTGCTTTTACAGGCATGGGTGCACCTTATTGGAAGCAGGATGCCAAAGGAATGGTGGTAGGCATCACTCGTGGTACAAGCAGGGAGCATTTCGTGAGGGCTACTCTTGAATCATTAGCTTATCAGACTTATGATGTGCTAAAAGCGATGGAGGAAGATTCGGATACACTGATTAATTCTATTAAAGTAGATGGTGGTGCAAGTGCAAATAATCTTCTTATGCAGTTTCAGTCTGACATTACAAGAAAGAATGTTGAAAGACCTGCTGTAATTGAAACTACCGGACTTGGAGCAGCTTATCTTGCAGGACTTGCCACAGGATTTTGGAAAAATAAAGATGAAATCAGACAAAACATGACTATTGATAGAGTTTTTGAAAACGAAATGACAGAGCATATTGCCGCAGAAAAAATAAAAGGTTGGCATAAGGCTATAAAATGTGTCTTGGTTTACAGTGAATAAAATAAAAATAATAGATAATATTTATTAATAATTGTAACACTTTTATTTATTGGTTATAATAAGCTTTGAATTGAAAGAATTTTAGAGTTGATAATGTTATTATGCTTACAGTTATATATGGAGGAATGGAGATTTATATGAAGCCTAAAATTATAATTAATCCGGACAAGGATGTCGAAAAAAGAATAAGAGAAGGTCTTAGAAAAAAAGGTGGATATTGTCCGTGTAAATTAGAAATAACTGATGATAATAAATGTATATGTAAGGAATTTAGAGAACAGATAGCAGACCCAGATTACGAGGGATACTGTCATTGTATGTTATACTATAAAACTTATGAAAAAGAAGGAGAATAGAGATGGCAGAAATTAAGATAACAGTGGATATTTTTGAAGAAGAAGTCTTAAAAAGCGATAAGCCTGTATTGGTGGATTTTGGGGCAAAATGGTGTGGACCATGTCAGATGATTGCTCCGATAATATCTCAGATGGCTGAAAAATATCAGGATAAAATAAAAGTGGGCAAAGCCGATGTGGACCAGGAATCAGAACTTGCACATAGATATAAGGTTGCAAGTATTCCTACGATGATTTTGTTTAAGGACGGAGAGGTGCTTGACAAGAAGGTCGGTTTTTCTACAATAGATGAATTAGAAAAATGGCTTTCAGACAAAGGAATAATATAGTAAATTAGATTAATACTCTGTAAGTAATGTGACAAGGAGTTCAATACTTGCAGAGTTAATCTGTGCTTATAAATAAAAAGGAGAAAATCTGCTGTGATAAAATAGCAGGTTGAACTGGAAATGAAAATAAAAGATGGATTTGTTTTAAGAGAGGTAAGCGGTCAGGCAGTTGTTATTGCAGTGGGAAAGGCTAGCGAATGTTTTCATGGAATGATTAACTTAAATGAAACAGGTAAGGATATATGGCAGGGGATTGAGGCAGGACTTAATATTGATGAAATCCAGACAAAAATGGTTGAAAAATACGATGTTAGTCAGGAAACTGTTAGAAAAGATATAATTGACCTGATAGATAAAATGAGAGATGCCGGTATAATTGATGAGTGAGAGAATGATAATTGAAGAAGCACTGAGACAAAAAGGTGTTTATGTAAGCACTACGGCAGGTGTTAGCATGTATCCAATGCTTAGACACAGAAGAGATACGATTATTATAAAACCAGTCACAAAAAAATTGAAACGTTACGATGTGCCTTTGTACAGACGTGGTGACGATTATGTGCTACATAGAATAATTGGTGAAGATGAGAATGGATATATTATCTGCGGAGATAATTGTATTCAAAAAGAATATGGAATTAAAGATAGCCAGATAATAGGTGTATTATCGGGGTTTTATCGCGCAAATAAGCCGATTGATATGGATGGATTTGGTTATAGAATTTATAGCAGAATATGGGTTTTTATTTATCCAATAAGAATTTTTTTGAAAAATGTAAAAGCGACTTGTGGAAAAATAAAAAGGTGTGTCAGGAAGGTATAAAGATGGCATTTGATGTAAAGCTGGCAGATGTAGTTTTTAAAGTAAAAGGGATATATGAAAAGGAATTAAGGAATTTTTGCAAAGATTATATTTTTTATGAAAACGAACTTGCAATAGAGGATTGCGCTAGGGAGTACATAGTAAATATTGAAGAAGACGATATTAAACGAGAACAGGGGACAATGGAAGATGAGAAATCTGACAATGTTTTTGCACCTGACTATTTAGAAACATTGGCACTTCTTAGAAAAGTTGCAGAAAAATTACCTAGAGAAAATAAATTTTTGATGCATGGGGCTGTAATTGAATACAATCATAAAGCGTATATGTTTACTGCACCAAGCGGAACGGGAAAGACTACTCACATACGTTTGTGGCACAAATTTTTAGGAGAAAAGGTCTCTATTATAAATGGGGACAAACCTTTTATAAAGGTGGCAGATGAAATAAGAGTTTATGGTTCGCCCTGGGCCGGAAAAGAAGGCTGGCAGAATAATACAAGTGAAAAGTTAGGTGGAATATGTATTATTCAACGGGGGCAAAAAAATGAAATTAAAAGAATTTCACCAAGGGAAGCGGCTCCATATCTGATTGGGCAGATTCACTTTACGGATAATGTGGATGGCGCTGGAAAAACTTTAGAGATGCTTGATTTACTTTTGCAAAAAGTGCCTGTTTATATACTAAAATGTGATATTTCAAAGCAGGCATTTATAACGAGTTATCAGGCAATGACTGGGGAAGTATATATGATGTAGGAGATATTTATGGATAAGAAAATTATTGAATTGAAAAATATAAGCAAGAATTTTGAAGACCAGCAGGTTTTAAAAGGAATCGATTTGAATATATACGAGAATGAATTTCTTACATTATTAGGACCGAGCGGATGTGGAAAAACGACACTTCTTCGAATTATCGGAGGATTCGAAGAACCTAGTAACGGTCAGTTGATATTTGACGGTAAGGATATTTCTAAGGTTCCTCCATATAAAAGAGAGGTAAATACGGTATTCCAGAAATATGCGTTGTTTCCATTTTTGAATGTAGCAGACAATATTGCTTTCGGATTAAATCTTAAAAAAATGGATAAAGATGTTATAGAAGAAAAAGTTAGCAAAATGTTGGAATTAGTAGGCCTAAAAGGTTACGAAAAAAGAGATGTAACTCTGCTCTCAGGTGGACAACAGCAGAGGGTTGCCATTGCAAGAGCCCTAGTCAATGAGCCGAAGGTTTTGCTGTTAGATGAGCCTTTAGGTGCTTTGGATGCAAAGCTTAGAAAGGATATGCAGACAGAGCTTAAAAAGATTCAGAAGGAAGTTGGGATTACATTTATTTTTGTTACTCATGACCAGGAAGAAGCGCTTTCAATGTCGGATACAATAGTTGTGCTTAATGATGGAGTTATCCAACAGATTGGAACCCCGGTTGACATATACAATGAGCCTAGAAACAGATTTGTAGCCGAGTTTATCGGAGAATCTAACATTATCGAGGGAAATATGATAAAAGATTGTCTTGTAAACTTCGATGGAATAGATTGGGAATGTGTAGACAAGGGATTTAAGGAAAACGAAGATATAGAAGTAGTGTTGCGACCAGAGGATATGGATGTAGTTGAAGTGGAAAAAGGAAAAGTATCTGGAACAATTATTTCTAAGGTTTTTATGGGAGTGCACTATGAATATCTTGTCGAGACAAAAAGTAGAAATTATAAGGTCCATACTACTGAAAACTATGAGGTAGGGAAGGTAGTAGGACTTACTATCGATCCTTATGATATTCAAGTTATGCACAAAATGGATAACTAAAGGAGGCGCAGAATGCATCATTATAAAGGATTAGTGAAACCTTATGTGTTATGGTCTTTTTTGCTTATTGTATTGCCTTTAGCATTGATTTTATTATATTCCGTCACAACAGGGGATAATTCACTTATTACAATACATTTTACATTGGATAATTTTAGAAAAATATCTGATCCGATATACTTAAGTGTTTTTATGAAATCACTACAAATAGGTGTGATTACAACTTTGGTTTGCCTGCTTTTGGCGTATCCAATGGCTTATATTATTTCAAAGTTTGATGAAAACGCACAGAGTATATTGATTTTGTTGGTAACAATACCGATGTGGATTAATACATTGCTTAGAACCTATGCATGGATTAGTCTGTTATCAGACAATGGAATTATTAATTCATTATTCAAGTTTTTAGGATTGAATCAGCAGACGATGATGTATACCAATTTTTCTGTTATTATGGGATTGGTGTGTGATTTGTTGCCGTTTATGGTGATTCCTATACATACATCATTGGCAAAAATGGATGATTCCCTTGTGGAAGCAGCAGGAGATTTGGGGGCTAATAGAATACAGACGTTTACAAAGGTTATTTTGAAATTGTCACTGCCGGGTGTTTTAAACGGAGTTTCAATGGTATTTCTTTTGTCAATATCAAGCTTTGTAATACCACAGCTGCTTGGCGGCCATCAGTTTGTACTGATTGGCAATCTAATAGAAAATCAGTTTATATCTGTCGGGGACTGGAATTTTGGAAGCTCAATATCAATAATATTGGCAGTTGTAATTCTATTGATTATGGGCTGTATGAAAAAAATTGATCCTGACGAGAATGGAGGTAGAAAATGAAAAAGAAAATCTCCATAGGACCAAAGTTATATATAGCACTATGTTTTTTGTTTTTTTATCTGCCAATAATTGTGACAATGATTTTTTCGTTTAACTCATCAAAATCATTGACAAAGTTTACCGGATTTTCGCTGAAATGGTACAAAAAGTTATTGACGGATAATGACATTATATCTGCAGTGTACGTTTCAATAAGTATTGCAGTGATTGCAACAATTGTTGCTACAATATTAGGAACAATTACGGCTATCGGTCTTTCAAGAAGCAGAAAGATTTTGAAAGAATGGATACTTAATATAAACAATATGCCGATAATGAATCCGGATATTGTTACAGCGATAGGATTGATGATTTTGTTTACGTCTATAAGATTAGAGCGTGGATATATTACTATGCTTTTGGCTCATATAGTATTTTGTACGCCTTATGTTATTACAAGTGTTTATCCAAAGGTGAGAAGTATGGACCATAACCTGGCAAATGTTGCAATGGATTTAGGGGCAACACCATTTCAGGCATTAACTAAGGTTATCATACCAATGTTAAAACCAGGTATTTTTGCGGGAATGTTGCTTTCGTTTACGATGTCATTAGATGATTTTGTGATTTCATATTTTGTTACAGGAAATGGCGTGTCAAATATCTCTATAGTTGTTTATAATATGACAAAGAGAACAAATCCTACAATCAATGCATTGTCAACACTTTTGATTCTTGCGGTTGTCATCATACTTGGAGGAGTAAATATTATTCCGATTTTTGCCAAGAAAAGACACAAAAAAGTGGAATTAACAAAGAAAAAATCCAAAGTATTAAAAAGAATATTTGGTGGTGTTAGTGTAGCCGTTGTGATTATGCTTGCAGTATTTTGTGGAATGAAATTTACCACCATCAATAGCAAACCGGTGCTTAGAGTGTATAATGCAGGAGAATATATGGACAGCAGTCTTGTAGAAAGCTTTGAAAAGGATTACAAATGTAAGGTAGTATATGAAACCTTTGATTCGAATGAAACTATGTACACAAAGCTACAAAGTGGTGCAGAATATGATGTGCTAGTCCCTTCTGATTACATGATAGAAAAATTGATAGATGAAGATTATTTGCAACCGGTAGATTGGAAGCTTATAACTAATAAGGATAAGATTATTCCAGAGCTTTTAAACAATGAATTTGACCCGGAGAATAAGTATGCAGTGCCTTATTATTGGGGAACCGTAGGAATTTTATACGATAAAAATGTAGTGGATGAAAAGGATTTAGAGGCAGGCTGGGATATCTTGAAAAATAAAAAATACAGTGGTCAGATTTATATGTATGATTCTGAAAGAGATTCTTTTATGGTTGCTCTAAAAGCTTTAGGATATTCCATTAATACAAGGGATAAAAATGAGCTGAAAGAAGCTTATGAATGGCTGATAGACCAAAATAACATAATGAATCCTGTTTATGTGGGTGATGATGTTATGGACAATATGATATCAGGAAATAAAGCTATGGCGGTTGTATATTCAGGTGATGGAGCATATGTTATAGCAGAAAATGAAAATATGGGATTCTATGTTCCGTATCAAGGAAGTAATGTGTGGACAGACGGTATGGTAATTACAAAGAATTGCAAGAATACAAAACTTGCTAATCAGTTCATTAATTATTTCTTAAATCATGATGTGGCAACAATAAATACGAAATATATAGGTTATGACAGCGCAGTGACAAGTGTTTATGAACAATTCAGGGATGATATTTACTATGGGAATCCAGGATGTGCACCGGATACTTCAAATCCGAAGAATGAAGTGTTTAAAAATCGTCCACAGGACATAAAAGCCTATAGTTCAAGTCTTTGGACAAAGGTAAAATCACATTAAATGAATAAAAAATTATAAAAATCGTGAAACATAGATATATTAAGCTATGTTTCACATTTTTTAGAAGAGGTTAAAATGATTTCAATATTATCAAACTTATTTATAAAAAACAGATATACTGACGAAAAATTAATCAGAAAAGCGTATGGAACATTATGCAGTATTGTTGGCATTTTTTTGAATGTCCTATTATTTGCGGGAAAATATTTTGCCGGTTTTGTCAGTGGCTCAATTGCTATTATGGCAGATGCATTCAATAACTTGTCAGATGCAGGTTCATCTTTTATAACACTAGTGGGATTTTGGTTTTCGGGGAAAAAACCGGATATTGACCATCCTTTTGGACATGGAAGATTCGAGTATATTTCCGGGCTTGGTGTTGCGATGATGATTATATTGATGGGTGTGGAGCTGGTAAAAGATTCTGTTGGAAAGATTATACATCCGGAAAAGGTACAATCGGGGAATATCGCCATAGTCATTTTGACTGCATCAATATTAGTAAAACTTTATATGGCACTTTATAATAAAAAAATTGGAGAAAAAATCGAATCTTCGGCTATGAAAGCTACATCAGCAGACAGTATGAGCGATATGATTGCTACATCAGCAGTATTGATTTCTGTGTTGATAAACAGACTTAGCGGAGTAAATTTGGACGGGATATGTGGTCTTATTGTATCTGTGGTTATACTTTATGCTGGATACGGTGTAGTTAAAGATACTATTTCTCCGTTGCTTGGACAGCCGCCTGAAAAAGAATTTGTGGATGAAATTTACAACATAGTCATGGAACATGAGGATATAAAGGGTATACATGATTTGGTGGTTCATGACTATGGTCCGGGACGTGTGATGATATCACTTCATACAGAAGTTCCAGGAGATGGAGACATATTTAAGATTCATGATTTGATAGACAGAATAGAAAATGAGCTCAATGAAAAATTAGGGTGTGAGGCCGTAATACATATGGATCCTATTGAGACGAATAATGAAGTGGTAACTAAGATGAAAAAGGTTGTCAATGACATTGTAAAGGAAATAGACTGCGAAATGTCTATACATGATTTTAGAATGGTGGCAGGAGACACCCATACCAACCTGATATTTGACGTAGTAGTACCTTATTCTATCAAAGAAAAAGATGAACTTATAAAAAATGAAATATGTGAAAAAATATTAGAATACAATAATACATATTTTGCAGTGATACATATTGATAGAAAGTACAGTTAATGCATAAAGGATATAGAAAAGCAGGATTTATTTTGCGAATATGCTGCCTTGTATATTTATAAGTTTTTGGGAATAAGACTAATTTTTCTGAAATTTTTGAAGATATAGCATATTTTTTCTTGACAAAAATGATGCAATATTATAAACTAACAAGGCAGCGTTGATAAAGGGAGTGATAAGTATCCTTTCGGGTTCAATTGTTTGCGCCCAGTTAGCTCAGTTGGTAGAGCAGAGGACTGAAAATCCTCGTGTCTCTGGT
>CAYWUE010000068.1:0-9470 GCA_964461415.1 uncultured Eubacterium sp. | reverse complement strand
TGCCACTTTGCAAATCAGCTTTTTCAAAGTGGAAATAAACTTTTCACTTCAGCAGAAAAAATAAACAAAAAAAGAATTAAAACTATACAGAACGTGTTATAATGAAACTTATCAATTAATGTATCATAACATAATTTGTTAGATTGTAGTTTAATTTCAAAAAATTTTTTATAACTATTTGTGCCTTAAGATAAAGGCAGAGGAATGGAGATTTTATGAACAAAAAAATTTTTTGCCTATTTATATTACTTACTTTTATGCTTTGTGGATGTAAAAAAGAGTCATTATATTTAGATACACCTAATTCGTCAACTTACTTATTCTTTGACACAGTTGTAACAATCAGTATCTATGACAACATTCCTGAAAATAGTGATATTTTAGATAATTGTTTTAAAATATGTGAAAAGTACGAGAAATTATTTGATAAAAACAATTCGGCCAGTGATATTGCAAAAATCAATTCTTCCTCAGAAACTTTTATCAATGTTGATTCAGATACCATAGAAATTATAAAAGACAGTATTGAATACAGTAATTTGACGAAGGGAAAATTTGACATCACAATTTCACCACTTACTGATTTATGGAATATAAGAAATAATAACGGAGTAGTCCCTGCTAATACCGATATTAATAATATATTGAAAAATATCAATTATAAGGACATTATTATAAAAAATAATGCAATAAAGCTCTCAAATGCGTATTCTGCCATAGATTTAGGTGGTATCGCAAAAGGTTATATTGCCGACAAAATCAAAGACTATATGTTATCAAGAAATGTCACATCTGCAATTATAGATTTAGGAGGTAATATCTTAACAATTGGTACTAAAAGTAATGTATCTGATTTTAATATTGGAATCAAAAAACCTTTTTCAGATAGCACTGAGTATATAGCAACGGTTTCTATCAATGACAGAACAATTGTCACATCAGGAATATACGAACGATATTTTGAAAAAGACGGCAAAATATATCATCATATATTAGATACTGCCACAGGCTATCCGGTAGAAAACAATCTCTATTCTGTGACTATAATCTCTGACAAGTCAGAATACGCAGATGCACTTAGCACAGGAATATTTTCATTAGGACTTGATGAAGGCAAAGACTTAATCGATTCACTTGATAATGTTGAAGCAATTTTTGTAACAAATGAAAATAAATTAATATTATCTGATGGACTAAAAATAGATAAAGAAAATCACATTTCCTTAAAATAATTAGTGTTTTCTCTTGTTTTTTGTCTGCAATGATACTCTGCAAAAACGACCTAAAAACTCTTTTAAATTGAAAGGAATTAACGGATAAATATAACTTGTTCCTGCAATTGTCTTGTTTAAGGCTATAACTACTATAGTAAAAATTATACCTGACATAAAGCCGAAAACACCAAAAATCTGTGTTAAAATCAAAATAATTATTCTTAAAAATTTTATTGAATAAGCAAATTCATAATTTTCATGTGTAAAATTAGCAATTGCTACAACAGCCATATATAACATAGTTTGTTGATTAAACCAGCCTGTGTTTACAGAAAATTCACCTATCACTATAGCGGCAATCAAACTCAAAGGTGTATTCAGCGTACTTGGAGTATTAATTGCTGCTAGCTTTAAACCATCTACTGCCAATTCTAAAATTAGTAATTGCCAAAATACAGGTATAAATTGTGGTTCCATATTTTTAATAAAAAAAAGCCTATCAGGTACCAAGTCAGGTTTATTAGTATATAATAAAAAAAGAGGTGTTAGCACCAAGGACATGACTGTGACAAGCAAGCGTGCAAGTCTTAAATAAGTCCCGGTAACCGGCGGAAAATAGTAATCATCTGCTTCTTCTATCACATCAAATATTGTTGTCGGTAAAAGCATAGCTGCAGGTGAATTATCTACTAATATCGCTATCTGACCTTCTAATATGGAAGCTGCAACTGTATCCGGTCTTTCAGTATATCTGAATTTTGGGAAGGGATTAAACCATTTTCCTTTATATATGGCTTCAGATAAGCTTTCCTGATTCATTGTTAATGCGTCCACATCTATATTTTTTATATTATATATTGTTCGATTCAGTAACTGTTTGTCAACTCTGTTATCTATATAACAAATTGCTATATCAGTTCTAGAACTCTTGCCGGCTCGCATGATTTTACAGGTATATTCAGGGTTTCTGATTCTTCGTCTAATTAATGTTGTATTTAAAACCAGAGTTTCAACAAATCCATCCCTTGACCCACGTAAAACTTTATATTTTTCCGGTTCCTCAATGCTTCTTCCCGGATATTGTCTTGCATCTATTAATATTCCTTTATCAAATCCATCAATCAGAAGACATGATACACCTGACAAGATTAATGTTATAACATTAAATTTATCTTTATAAACATTGATTTCTAAATATGGTATACAATTGTTAGCAAAAGTTTCTACAGATGTTTCTAAATCTTTAGAATCTAATGAAACAAAAAACTCCTGTAATTTTTGTATCATATCTTCTTTACAAAATCCATTAATATAATAAAATATTGCTTTTTTGTTACTTATTTTAAATTTCTTTTTTAACATATCAAAATTTCTGTCTATGTGTAATATTTCATCTAAATTTTTTTCATCTAAATCTATATTCCCACTGATAAGTAAATCATTATTGCTAAACATAAAAAACCTCACACTATTATTATGAAATCCTTAAATAATAGTGTGAGATTATTTTTTTATTTTATTCTTTATTATTAAATTTTTTCGATAATTTTCTTTGGACATTTTTCTGCGCAAATGCCACAGTTAACACATTTATCCGTATCTATTGTCGCAAGATTTGATTCAAAATTTAGTGCATCATTAGGACAATTCTTAGCGCATAAACTACATCCTATACAGCCCACAGTACACGACTGCATTACATCTCGTCCTTTATCTTTTGAGCTGCATTTTACCATATACTTCTGGCTTTCCGGAATAATACTAATAAGTCCCTTAGGACAGGCTGCTACACATTTGCCGCATGCCTTGCATTTATCCTTGTCTACTACAGCAATTCCGTTAACTATATGAATTGCATCAAACTCACAAGCCTTAACACATGAACCAAGTCCTAAGCAGCCATAAGAACAAGCCTTTGCTCCACATCCAGGTATATTAGCCGCATCCTGACATGAAATATTTCCATAATAGTTATATTTATCTTTAGCTTTATCACAATCACCTGAGCATGCAACAAAAGCTACTTTTTTTACAACATTTGCTTCTACCCCCATAATATCTGCGATAACTTTTGCAACTGGTTCTCCACCTACAGGACAAGCAGAAGGTTCACTATCACCTCTTGCTATAGCAGCAGCTAAACCATCACAACCTGGAAAGCCACAACCACCACAGTTGTTACCAGGCAATGCTTCTCTTACTGCGACTTCTTTTTCATCAACTTCTACCGCGAAAAACTTACCGGCTATTCCTAAAGCAATACCTATAAAAAGTCCAACTCCACCAACAATAGCAATAGCGTATAAAATACCTGTTATTGTTGCACTTAAATTAATAAATACCATGTCTAATCTCCTTAAATAACTCCGGTAAAACCGGTAAATGCTATTGCCATCAATCCGGCTGATAACAAAACTATCGGTGTTCCCTGGAATGGTTTTGGAATATTATTGTTTTCTGATTTTTCTCTTATTCCTGCAAGAATGACAATAGAAATAAGAAAACCGACTGATGTTCCAAGTGAACATGCCATACTTTCACCAAAACTATATTCATTGTCAATATTAGAAATAGCAACACCTAATACTGCACAGTTAGTAGTAATAAGCGGAAGATATACTCCTAGTGCCTGATATAATGGCTTTATGAATTTCTTTAAGATCATCTCAACTAATTGAACCAATGCCGCAATTACTAAAATAAATACAATTGTCTGCAAATACTGTAAATCTAAAGGTGTAAGAATTGCATAATATATACCATAAGTAACTGCTGATGCAATCATAATTACAAATATAACCGCTGCCCCCATGCCTGCTGCAGTATCTGTTTTCTTTGAAACTCCAAGGAATGGACATAAACCTAAGAACTGGCTTAAAACAACGTTATTTACCAATGCTGCACCTACAGCAATTAACATACACTCTGTCATTTAAGCTTCCTCCTTTTCTTCTTTATTGCATCCGGTATAATCTGTTCCACATCCGCTACAGCCTGTGCATCCTTGCTCACACTGTAACTTTCTTGGCTTTTTACCTTGTTTTGCACGAATATAATTCTGTATTGCGATCAATGTAGCCAATACAAAAAATGCACCAGGTGCCATAACAAATATGCCTATTCCATTCCATCCGGGAATATTAATTCCAAGTATGGTTCCTGCACCAAGAATCTCTCTAAATCCACCAAGTAATGATAACGCTATGGTAAATCCGAGCCCCATTCCAACTCCATCAAGAGCTGACAAAATTACTCCATTCTTTGATGCATAACTTTCCGCTCTTCCTAAAATAATGCAGTTAACAACAATTAATGGAATATATATTCCTAATGATTCATTTAATGATGGCAAATAAGCTTCCAATAAAAACTGCAAAATAGTTACGAAACTTGCAACTATTACAATAAAAGCAGGCACTCTTACTCCATTAGGAATAATTTTTCTAAGTAGTGAAATAACTAAGTTAGACATAACAAGTACTGCCATTGTACTAAGTCCCATTCCGGCACCATTAGTGAGTGAAGAAGTAACTGCTAATGTAGGACACATACCAAGCACCAAAACAAATGTTGGATTTTCTTTGATTATACCGTTATATAAACGTTCTAAATACTTATTCATTGATGCCACCTCCTGTAATATATTCAACACAATAGATAGCACCATTAACTGCGTGAGTTATAGCATTAGTCGTAATTGTAGCACTACTAATAGCATTAATTTCATTATCTGCCGATGCACTTGCTTTGTTATATTTAAAAAAACTAACCTTCTTATTGGTAAACTGTTTTATAAAGGACTCTTCTTTAGCTTTCATACCAAGTCCTGGCGTTTCATTAATAGAAAGATATGAAATACCTTTTACAGTGCCATCAGATAAAACACCTACTGTCATTTGCAATGAACCACCGTAAGCTTCACTATCTGTAACTGTAACAATGTAACCTAATCCATTGCCATCTTTATCTATTGCCAATACCACTTCATCAATCGAAGCATTATATGTTTTTATTGGCGAAATAGCATTTTCGCTTTCATCTTTTTTTACTTTGTCAGCTATAAATTCTTCTGCCTTAGAAAAATCTACATCCTGTACTTCAAAGTTTTCTAATCCGGGCATAACAGCCTCATATGCTGCAACCTTAGTTTTCTCCTTCTGACTTGCCCTTGCATCAGATGTTACATTGTACACAAATCCAAGTCCTAATCCTGCAACTAAAGTAATAGCAAATAATATTAATGTATCTTTAATTATATTCTTCATATTATTTGCCTCCCTTTGTTCTAACAATTCCAAATGCTCTAGGTATTGTATATTTTTCGATAAGTGGAACTAACAAATTGCAAAAGATTATAGCATAAGATACACCTTCAGCATTTGCTCCAAATGTTCTAAATATTGCAGTTAATATTCCAAGACAAATTCCAAAAATATATCTTCCTCTCTTGGTAATAGGAGATGTGACGTAATCAGTCGCCATAAAAAAAGCACCAAAAATCAATCCGCCACCACAAAGATGCTGTGCTAGGAATGTCATATCAGTTGTTCCGTTGAATATCATAATGCAAACAGCAAATACGAAAATATATGTTAATGGAATTCTTACATCTATAATCTTTTTAGCCACTAAATAAATTGCACCTATAAGTAATGCAATAACACTTGTTTCACCAATTGTTCCTGCATGATTACCTATAAACATATTAATTAACGAAACTGAACTCTCTCCTGCATTTTTTAATGAAAAAAGAGGTGTAGCACTAGTTGCAGCATCAATTCCTTTCACATCTGCCGGAAAAAATGCAGTCATATTACCAGCAAAAGATAACATAAGAAAACATCTTGCACCTAAAGCCGGATTCATAAAATTCTGTCCTAATCCACCAAATAACTGTTTAATAACTATTATCGCAAACATACCTCCTAACATTGCCTGCCAATAAGGAAATGTAGCTGGAAGATTAAGAGATAAAATCATACCCGTAACTACAGCACTCAAATCTCCTGTAGTTTGTGGTCTTTTTGTAATTTTATTAAAAATATATTCTGATACTACACACGTTGCAATCGTATATGCAATTAATAAAGCAGTGTGTAAGCCATATTTTAAACCAAATAAATTATAATTATTATAAATCCCCCAAAGTGTTGCCGGAAGCATAGCAATAATGACATCTTTCATTATTGACTGAGTAGTCATTTTCCCTTTAACATGAGGGCTTGATGATACATTATACATTTTTGTCACACTTACCCTTTCCTACGTGCTGCCTGCACTTTTCTTTTCATAGTTCTAATAGATTGAACCAAATTTCTGTTAGCTGGACACACAAAATTACATGTTCCACATTCAATACATTCCATTCCGTGCATCTTTATGAATGAGTCCATATCATCTGCCGCTGCAGCTTGTGCAATTTTTGCACAAACTAATCCTTCAGGACAAGCTTTGACGCACTTTCCGCAATTAAGACAATTGGTTGAGTTTTTATGAGCAACTTCATCATTCTTAAATGCCAATAAAGCAGATGAACCTTTAATTACCGGAACATCTAATGTAAACATAGCCTGTCCCATCATAGGACCACCTGATAAAATCTTTTCGACAGATTCATCCATACCGCCTGCTTCCTCAACTAACTGTGCATGACTTGTTCCAAATGGTACTAGTAAATTGCAAGGGTTAGAAATTCCATCGCCTGAAACAGTTACAATTCTTTCTGTTAACGGTTTATGATATTTTACAGCCTGATAAATATTGTATACTGTATCAACATTATCAACGATACATCCTGCATCTGCCGGTAACATAGATGAATTGATTTTTCTCTTAGTTACCGCATAAATAATATGACGTTCAGAACCCTGTGGATATTTTGTCTTAAGCTGTGCCACTTCAATTCTTTTTTCATTAGCTATTAATTTTTTTAGATTTTCAATCACATCCGGCTTGTTATTCTCAACAGCTATAACACCTTTAGCATTGTTAAAAATTGAAAGCATGATTTTTAAACCTGCTATGACTTCCTGTGGCTGTTCAACTAATCTTCTGTAATCTGCTGTTATGTAAGGCTCGCACTCTGCCGCATTAACAATGATATAATCAATTTTATCATCATCTTTTGGCATGAGTTTTACATTAGTAGGAAAACAAGCTCCACCTAGTCCAACCACACCACAATCTCTAACAACATCTCTAATATACTCCTTAGTCCATGGTTCTTCTGTTACATTATATTTAAATTCTTCATATTTTTCATCATTTTCAATAACAATAGAAAGAACCTTGTTTCCATTTGTCACAAGTCTTTCTTCTATTTTTTTTACAGTTCCTGATACTGACGAATGAATATTAGCTGAAATAAAACCAGAAGCCTCAGCGATTAACTGCCCCTTAAGTACTCTATCTCCAACTTTAACAATTGGAGTTGCCGGGGCACCTATATGCTGTGCAACAGGAATAACCACTTCGCCCTTTGGTAATATCTTTCTGATAGCTACATCTTTCGCCAACTCTTTACCTTCATAAGGATGGGCTCCACCCTTAAATGTTAGAATAGACATAACTCTACCTCTCCTCAATTTTTTATACCATTATATAATAATACTTTTCTTAAAAATCTTCAACGAAAATCGGCAATTCGTTTTCTATAAACAACAATTCATTTTCTTGAATAAAATTCATATTTTTGCTAATATAATCTACATGTTAGTATTTAGAAATAAGGCAAATATAAAAATTGAATATCCAATCAGTAATTTTTCCGATATGGATAAAATTCTATTTTTTGACATAGAAACTACCGGCTTTTCAAGAAAATATTGTATAGTCTATTTAATTGGATGTATGTACTACTCTGGTAATGAACTTTATTATACGCAATGGCTAGCAGAGAATTTTAATGACGAAGCTAATGTTCTTATGTCATTTCACAAATTTATAAACGATTTTGACACAATTATTCATTTTAATGGAAACAGCTTTGATATTCCATTTATTACAGAAAGGGGCAAAAAATATAACTTAGATTTTGACTTTGATAATTTTCAAAGTATAGATATTTATAAACCGATATCAAGACTTAACCATATTCTTAAAATGGATAATAACAAACAAAAATCCTTCGAAAAATTATTAAATATTAAAAGAGAAGATATTTTTTCAGGCGGAGATTTAATTGAAGTTTTTAAGCAATATGTAGAATCTAAGGATGAACGATTACTGTTCCCACTTTTGCTACACAATAAAGAAGATGTTTGGAATATGGGACTTTTATGTGATTTAATTTCTATCGCTGATATTTTTGAATATAAGTATAATATTGAAACTTTTGAAATACGCGATTATATAAATTATGAAGGTGATATATGCAAGGAATTATGTATCCGTGCTAATCTTCTGAATCCTGTTCCTGTTAATATAACTCATAATTTCAATGGATTTTATTTTAAAGCTGAAGAAAGTACGCTTATACTTACAGTTCCTGTCTGCAATGGCACTTTCAAATATTTTTTTAGTAATTATAAAGATTATTACTTTTTGCCATTAGAAGATTATGCTATTCACAAAAGTATCGGAGAATATATGGATAAAAAATTCCGAAAAGCTGCAACTGCTTCTACCTGCTACGAAAAGTTTTCGGGTAACTTCTTGCCATTATTCGATGTAACAAGCGATGAATTTAAGACAGTTTTTAAATTAGAATATAAAGATAAAAAAAACTATATAAAGTCGGATGCAATTAATTGCGAAAATATTTATATATATAGTAAAATTATTTTAGACTATTTACGTAAAACAAAATAAAAAAGTAATTTCAAACTATTTAGTATAACAAAATGATAAAATAACTTTAGAATATTTACGCATAATAAAAATACCAAAATAAGTTTAGAGTATTTAGATATAGAAAAGAACGTTAAAAGGGAGCCACGTTTCGTGACTCCCTAAAATTTTTGCAGCAAAAAGACTATTTACTACTCATCTCTCTTTCCTGAGCTTCAATCATCTTCTTGACCATCTGTCCACCAACAGAACCAGCCTGAGCTGATGTTAAGTTACCATTGTAACCATCTGTAAGCTGTACTCCTACTTCTGATGCACATTCCATTTTAAATCTGTTCATAGCACCTTTTGCTTCAGGTACATTAACCTTATTTGTGTTACTCATTTTTCAATACCTCCACCAAATTTGTTTTTGTAACTGAATTCATATGAAGTTGTTACACTAATATTATGTGGAAGTTTTTATTT
>CAYWUE010000067.1:0-9490 GCA_964461415.1 uncultured Eubacterium sp. | reverse complement strand
AACCTTTATCTTTTTTGTAGTTGTGTTATATAGAAATTATGCTGAAAATATGTTATACTTCCTAAATATTTCATCTCACCCCTTGATATTATTGCTTTAAAGTGTTAAACTTTAAAGCAATAAATCGTTTGAATTTATAGAAGTATTTTACTTTTGAACAATAAGGTTAGTAATATTTATAGAAAGGATTTCTGTTTACAGAATAAAAAATTAGCATGAAAGAACATTTTACATTTGGTTTTATAGGTATAGGTTTAATCGGAGGTTCAGTTGCAAAAGCTCTAAGAAGAGTTTATCCTGGTTGTAAAATAATAGTATACAATCGAAGTGCTGAATCTAGAGTGATGGCACTAAATGACGGTACTGCTAATATTGCCGCAGCACAAGTTGATAACACATTCAATGAATGTGATTATATTTTTCTTTGCACTCCTGTAGAAAAAAATGTAGAGTACCTGAATATTTTAAAAGATATTATCAATGATGATTGTATTATAACGGATGTAGGAAGCGTAAAAGGAAATATTCATAAAGCTGTTGAAAAGCTTATGTTAGAAAAGAATTTTATTGGTGGACATCCTATGGCCGGTTCGGAGAAAACCAGCTATGAACACTCTAATGACCGCTTGCTTGAAAATGCTTATTATGCCATTACTCCTACATCTTCAGTCAAAAAAGAAAAGGTTGATGAATTTATTGCTATCATTCAGGATATTGGTGCCATTCCTATTCACCTTTCATATTCAGAACATGATAAAATTGTAGCTACCATTAGTCATCTTCCTCATCTAATTGCTTCAAGCCTTGTTAATCTTGTAAAACATAACGATTCGAAGAATGAATATATGAAAACTATGGCTGCAGGTGGCTTTAAGGATATTACACGTATTGCTTCTTCTTCTCCTGAAATGTGGGAGCAGATTTGTATGACCAATAACACTAATATCAGTGATATGCTGCAAAAATATATTGATAGTCTTTTAGACATTAAAGATACTCTAGATAATCATCATGGACAAAAAATTTATGATTTAATTTCTGAAAGTAGAGATTATCGTGATAGTATCGAAGACCGCAATAATACTCTAATTGCACGCAGCTACAATGTTTACTGTGACATTATCGATGAGTCAGGTGCTATTGCAACCATAGCTACAATTCTTGCTACAAATAATGTAAGCATAAAGAATATCGGTATTATTCACAATCGTGAATTTGAAGAAGGAGTTTTGAAAATTTCCTTCTACGATGAAATTTCTGCCAACAAGGCTGTTGAGCAGTTAGAACGCCACAGATATAATGTTGTTAAGAGAAGATAAAAAAAGCACGCTAAGCGTGCTTTTTTTATTCTAAAATTTTTATACTTTTAGCTGTTGATTTATCACTATTAAGCTTTGTATTTGAATTTATAGCTTTTATTTTGTAGTAATATATTTTGTTTTTATTTACATTTGTATCCGTATACTGTGGTTTAGCTGTAGTAGCGATTTTCTTATATGTACTATTTCCAGCCATTTTACGATATACATAATATTTTGTTGCATTTGTGTTTTTCGTCCATTTTACTTTGACAGAATATTTTTTCTTTCCGTTTGTCTTTTTCACTTTTCTTGTTAGTGTGACTTTTGATGGACTTTTTAATTTTACACGAACATATCTGTATATCTTTATTCCACTTGTAGTAGTTGCTGTGATTTTTGCAATTCCTACTTTCTTAGCATTAATATTTCCGTTACTGTCGACAGAAACTATGTCAGGATAATTACTCGTCCAGGTAATCTTGTCTGTAGTGTCTGTTGGCGTCATCGATGTAGTATATTTTCCTTTATATCCTTTTACTACCTTCAATATTTTGTTTTCTTTTATATTCAAGGTTTTAGCAGGCTGTTTTACATCTACTGTTGTATAGCAAATCAGTCCGCTGTCTGTTGTTGCCATCACCTGATATTTTCCAGTTTTTAATGCTGTAAACTGTCCAGTGACTCTGTTTATCGAAATTCCAGTTAAGTCAGTCGTATTCCAGAATATGTTATTGTTGTATCCTAAATATAGGTTATTATTACTGCTAGCAAAAAAAGTACCTGTTAATTTTAAGCTTTCACCTTTGTTAACAGTGACATAATGCTCATTAATTGTAAGGCTGCTGTCGGCTATCTGTTGCAAAATTAGTGCTTCCTCTACTGTCATTTTTTTAAGCAGATTGCCTGTGTCATATTCACTTCCCGGCAAAAACTTATTACCATATGGTGTTTTTCCAAATATAGTATGATAAATTGTGCAGGCAGCAAGATAGCTTCCCTGAACTGTAGGATGGAGATTATCTGATTTATACATTTTTATTTCAGGAAAATCTAGCATTACTCTCATAAAATTTGTACCTGATAAAGCAATTAAGCCTTCATATTCATTACTTATTTTAAAATTATTTCTAGTCAGAATCTGCTCTATCTGCAAATCAGTCAAATACAATTTTGTAGAATTTAAGGTAAATTCATATCCAATATTATTAGGCTGTGTAGCATATATAACCATCTTCGCTCCAGCCTTTTTTATAAGGGAATGTAATGTTTTTACAGCTTTTTCAGTTTGAGTTGGATTTTCTATAAGAGTTCTTCGATTCTCCTGTACAACTACATAATCCCATTCATACTGTGTCAAGAGGCTATACACTTGAATTCCGTATTCATCATTTTTGTCTGCAAATTCTGATAATTTATATCCTGATGCAGTGACCGATGACACCTCACAGTTAATACCATCCGCATCGGCTATTTCCTTAAAAATAGCCGGCATATTATTATAGTATGTGTGACTATTCCCTATAAACAAAATTTTATTAGTATCTTGCGTAGCATTTGATGAAGCATGCACTTTTTTGCCAGTTACACCAAAAACTATAAAAAACGTCAACAAAAAAATTATTACGCAATATCTAGCTTTGTTTTTCATATTCTTCTCTCTTTCTATGTTCGTTATTGCAATAAAATAATACATTAATCTTGAATTTTAAGATACTATTATTGCACTGCATTATATAGTACTAAATGCAGGCCAGAATTTCAAGAGCAATGAACATACAATTGTCATTATTGCAATAATTACAACAGTAATTTTCCATCCTTCCCTAAGCATATATTTTGGTTGCAAACCATATCCGACTGGTATAGCTCGTATTGATGTCGGAAGCATATATGATAAATTTACACCTACTGATGCAATATACACATATGGTATAGGATTTAATCCAATTCCTTTTATTATCGAGATAACAATAGGTATTGCAACCGCAGCAGTTGCTGTATTTGAGGTAACGTCTGACATTAGGAGTGTTACAGTAATTATAACGAATACAGTTGCAATTCCACCTGTAAGTCCCATTTTAGAAACCAATTCACCTATTCTGTCTGCAGCTCCTGATTCATTCATAAGTGTTCCTACTGCAAGTCCGCCTGCAAAAATATAAATCATTTCCCATATGATTTTTGTCTGAACTGACTTCCATAACATAAGTCTTTCACCATCAGCGCGTGTAATCAAAAATGATAAAATCGCACATATAATAAATACATATGCCGGCTTTAATCCTGGTAATAATGACTGATAAAATTGTCTTGTAAATGCCATAACAGTAGCAACTACAAACAAACCTAGTGAAATTTTTTCTTCGATTGTTATTGGCGGAAATTTTTTATATTCATTTTTAAAATATTCTTTTGAGCCACCAAGACTTTCACCTTTTTTAACATCTCTTAACATAAAAATGATGTTAATAATTAATAAAACAATCATTATAGGAGCAAATCGTACAACCCATGACGCATACATATATTCTTTTCCGGTGAGTTGCTGTAAATAATCTACAGTTACTAAATTCATAGCTCCACCCAGTGGAGATGTTAATCCACCAAGACCTGCTCCATATGCTATATAAAGCAATAATTTCGAGCCGACACGACTATTTTTTATATCTCCTTCACCTACATATTTCAACATAGAAACAGCTACAGGTGTAATTGTGGCACATACGACAGCATTAGGCAATACTGCTGACAATACCGTTGATAATAAAAACCAGAATATTAACTGTATTCGTAAATTATCACCTATGAGTCCAAGCAAAGACGCTGCTATTCTTTTATCAAGTCCTGTTTCTTCCCAGGAAACAGTTAAAATTGATGCACCGAGCAATAATAAGATTGTTTCTGATGCATAATTTGATATAACAGCAGACATATCACACATTGTTACTAATGCGTTAATTGCTATAGGTAAAAACGCTGTGACAGCATAATCAATTGGTGCAGTAACCCACCAAAAAGCCATCCATACCACAGTTCCAATTGCTGCTCTTTCTGCAAGCTTAGGAAAAGCAGTTTCAGGAATTGCCAAACAACATAATATAAATAATAATGGTCCAATTAATAAGTAAATTCTTTGTTTTTTCTTTGACATCATTTTGCTCCTTTTTAATTATAATTTTATTTTATGGTTATATTAATTACAATTTTATTTATAGTTATTTAATTTAATAATAATTATAAGTAGTTCGTTTGGTATGCTATAATTATTTTTTTATTTATTCAAAACAATTAATGTATTACTTCATCTCTTTTAGTAATCTTTTAATAACTTTTCCGTTAAAGGTTTTTGGTAATTCATCAATTACCTGAACAGCCTTTGGCACTCTTATCGCTTCTAATTTTTCTAACATATATCTATGCAACGCTTTTTCGTCATACTCCATTCCATCATTTATAACTATAAAAAGCTTTGGTGCCTCACCTGTAATATCATCTGGAATAGGAATACATGCACATTCCTTTATCATTTCATTTTGTGCAACTACTTCTTCAATTTCTGAAGGTGCAATTTTTATTCCTCCCATATTTATTACATCGCCTTTTCGTCCTAAAAGATAGACAAAGCCATCATCTCCCATATATCCTAAATCATTAGTATATACACGTCCCATATCATCAAGGACCTCTTTAGTAATCTCAGGTTCTTTAAAATATCCCGGCATATTCATTGGTCCTTCAAAAGCAAGATAGCCCGGATTTTCCTTTGAAGTCTTCACCTGATTTCTATCATCATCGACAAAAATTATTTTTGCGTTAATATTAGGTTGACCTATACTACCTTTTTTGTCATTAAATTTGCTAAAATCAAGACACACAGTACAGCCTGATTCAGTCGCTCCATAAATGTTAAAAAGTCTGGTTTTAGGAAATATTTCCTTAAGCGTATCTTTTGCTTTTTCTGATAATGGCGCTGAACCGAGCTGGATATAATTTAATTGTTCTTTGTATGTTCCAAATCTTTCTGTTGCAAATTTAAGTAACTGCTCTAATATTGCCGGAGCAAATGTGATACCTGTAACTTTGTACATGTCCATTAATTTGAAGAAATCTTCAATAAATTTTACGCCATCTGTAATTATGGCACTGCCACCTTTATACAAGACTGAATAACATCTTCTAAGAGCCATTGAATGGTTCATAGGTGCTGTTACAAGTTCCACATCCTCTGATGTAATTCCTATTGCTGTACTGACATTCTGTGCTATTGCAATATTATTTTTGTAAAGAATCTCAATTCCCTTAGATTTTCCTGTTGTTCCTGTGGTAAAAAGAATCTCTGAAATATCATCTGTTTTTGGAAGCGAAAAATCATTATCCAAAACGTTTTTATTTAAATCAGCCTTCACATCATTTTTTATAACTAGGTTATCTGTTTCAGATTCTGATATATTATCTAATCCATTTGATGTAACTTTTTCAAGTACTATTTTAAACATTTCTTTTAGACTAATATTAACAACAGACTCTTCCTTTAACTTTTTATTATCTAAAAAAAATCTTGTTTCAACAAAATCCATTATTTCAAGAATTCTATCTTCTTTTACTGCCTTCTCTAATGGACACGCTACTGCTCCAAGTCGCTGAATAGAAAAGATAGCAAAAAGAAATTCAATCTTTTGCATTCCTTTTAAAACTACAATATCTCCCTTCTTAACGCCAATATTACTCAAATAATTAGCTCCTAAAGTAATCATTTCCCAAAACTGAGCATATGTAGCCTTATTTTTTTTATCTCCAACGCACAACTTCTCAGGTGTGGACTTCGCATATTCCTTAATTGCTTCCAATATTGAACTATAACTCATAAAAATCTCCTTTCCGCTGCCTTTAGCTGATTTCTTAAACTCTAGAACTGACCGTAGAAAAATGCTCCCGCATTATAACCTGCTCCATACATTCCAAAAACAATAATTCCTGCAATCAATCCTAAGTATAATATCCATCTAAATATAATATTTTGCTCAGCTATAACATCTCTGACTGTCATATTATCTTTGTCGAATTTTTCCTGTAACATACTAACGCACCATACAAGTCCAATCAACAATATCGCTAATGTAAAATTATGTCTGTCTAATCCATAAGAATACAAACTTTCATCCCATAATGTGTGTAATCCAAACTGTCTAAAATCAAACATTCTCTTTAAAAATTCAAGCATTGTACCAAATCCAGCTGAAACTGCAAAGAATATTCTACCGATTGTTGAAAGCATAAATGTTCTAAACATTCTGAATAAATTAAAACTAAAGCACTCTGTATTAATATGAAGTAACTTGCAGAGTTTTTGTATTGGAATTTCAAATACACCACTAGAAATCACCAGTATTCCATGATAAATTCCCCATAATACAAAACAGCTTGCTGCTCCATGCCATACTCCTGTAATAATCCATACACATGATGCCGGAATCACTACAGAGAGAGATCTCGAAACCTGATTGCCCCATTTTTTTCTTGTAAACTTATTGATGGATTTGCATAATCCAGACATTGATACCGGATATAATAAATAATCCTTAAACCATGCTCCAAGAGAAATATGCCATCTTCTCCAAAATTCCGGCATATTCTTTGAGAAAAACGGATGCCAGAAGTTCTTATCTAATTTAATTCCAAAAACTTCCGAAATACCTCTTGCTATGTCCATACATCCCATCCAGTCAAGATACATTTGGATTGAAAAAAGTAATATTGCTAAAAATAATGGAAATCCTGATAACTCATTCCACTTTGCAAATACTCCGTTAGTAAAAACCTGTATCCTGTCAGAAATTACCATTTTTTCGAAATATCCCCAAAGCATTAGCTGTAATCCTTTTGTAACTCTTTCATAATCAAAAGAATGTATCTCAAAAAACTGTGGCGCCAACTTGTTGTATCGTCCAATAGGCCCTTGTACAATATGCGGAAAATACATTGTAAACAAAGCTAATTTAAAATAATTACTTTCTGCTCTGTATCTTTTCCAATATACATCAAGAATATAACCAACAACCATAAATGTATAAAAGGATATTCCAAGTGGTAAAACAAAATTAAATTCCTTACTCCAATCAAGTCCGAATCTGCCAAGAACCTGTGATACACCTGACAATATAAAATCTGTATACTTGATAATACAAAGTAGTCCAAGATTTATTGCAAAATCAAGAAGTAAAAATCTCTTTCTTTTCTTTGCAAACTTCTTTTTAAATATTTTCTTTTCATCTTTTGTTGCAAACTCACGTTCCTTCGTTTCTTTTGCTTCAATATCATGCAAGCTTTGTATTTTTTTAGCAAACAAATATGTGCTAAATGATGAAATAATCACAAATATGATATATTTAGGTCCGGCAAACAAGTAAAAAACTACACTTGCCATCAATAAAAATACCCACTGGCATTTTCTAAAAATTGTAAAATATAATACAAATACTGCCACTAAAAAGGGTATAAAAGTCAAAGTATTAAAACCCATTTCTGCTTACTCTCCTCTGTTCATCCTAACCATGTTATCATTTGTATCAAAATAAACTGTATCAACAACTTTTTTTAGTTTCTTATCTATAACAATAATATTAAAGCCATAATTATATAGTCCTGAACAATTGTTATTATTAATTCTAACTGTGCATTCTGATGAATTAGCCTTAATGCTGTAATCTAATCCACAATTAAGAGTTCCTCCTAATACAGCACTTGCTGTTCCACCGCTATTTTGTAAAACAACCTGATTTTTCTTATTCTTTTCATCAATAACACTAACGATATTTTGACCATACTCGTTATACTCAAAAGCATTAGCATCAAGTCCTAAACCAATAAGCAATTCCTTTTGTGTATCTGAAAATGGTATGCTGCTTGCTTTTGAACCAGCAAGCATAATCAATTCATAGTCATTCTTAGTTATCTCTGTCAGATATTCATCCGGATTAGAAATAAAACTTATCTCAGCTTGTTTTATCATCGCTTCATAATATGTTTTATTTTTTTCAAAATCTTGTTTTACACTATTTTCATTTTTTCTAAAATCCGTTAATGAATAATTTTTAGAAATATAATTTCCCAAATAGCTGGTTATTTTTTTAGCTCCTAGCATATTAACATGCACTGTATCTGCCGCATCTTCTGAATAATCAAATTCCAATTCTTCATTATATTTTTTAAGATTAAAGTCAATAAATTCAATATTATTCTCATCAGCTACGCTACTAATGTAATTATGCTGAGTAACATCCCACGAAGTATCAGGTGTTTTTACAAACAATAATTGCACACCTTTCTTATCAGCCAACTTTATTAGTCTTTCTAAATAATCAGCATTGATTGCATTTGGTTCTTCTTGTTCATCAGTGTCAATTTCAAATCCATCATACAAACCCTCATTTTCTTTTTGCAAATCAAAACTTGATTTATCCACAAATTTTTCAGATAAAAGTGCAAAGCCTTTTGTGTAGCTGTCATTATTACCTAAAAAGAAATCATAATCATCATATGTTAATTCAGACCAACGTGTATGATACAAATTAAGTGGAAACAAATAAGACCATAAATTAACATTATTTGCTCCATCTGCTTTTCTATGATAATCCTTGTATTCTAAGGCATACTGAATTTTGTTAATTCCCCATTTCATATAATCATATGATTTTCTAGCCTTTTCTTCTGACTTTTCCGTAGATCTTCCTCCTGATTTAATTTCAATAACTGCAAGCTTTAGGTCCTGAGTTTCTAAAGTTTCTTTAAACCAAAAATATGTTCCTATCATTGGCTGGGACATAACACCCATATTGTAGGCTGAAATACCATATTCCTCATATAATTGAAAAGGGTCAATTGCCGCTGCAATTACACTTGAACCATAAAAAGCGACCTCTAAGCTGTCTTTTTCTAATTCATAAAAACTTTTGTTAGTCTTAGCAGAAGCCCATCTGTTTTCTAACCATTTAGGTTTTAACAAATCTGTTATTCCACTAATCATCAATACTGCTATTAAACAAAAACATATAATTTTTGTAATTCTTGATATTCTTAATTTCATATCTTTCTCCATTTGTATTTATATTTGAACCAAAACATGGTTATTGTATATAACTAATTTTATATAATTGTGATGTTAAAACATATTTTTTCTTATTAAATCATAA
>CAYWUE010000066.1:0-9796 GCA_964461415.1 uncultured Eubacterium sp. | reverse complement strand
TAACTCATGGTCATGAAGACCATATTGGTGCATTGCCCTATGTTTTAAAAGAAATCAATATACCTATCTATGCAACAAAATTGACAATGGGTATTATTGAAGGAAAACTTGCTGAACACGATCTTTTGAGTGTTGTAAAAAGAAAAGTTATAAAATTTGGACAAAGCATTCACTTAGGTGATTTTAGAATAGAATTTATAAGAACAAATCACAGTATTGCAGATGCAGCAGCATTAGCGATACACACCCCTGTTGGAACGATTGTTCATACAGGTGACTTTAAGGTGGATTATACACCGGTATTTGGTGATGCCATTAATTTATGCAGATTTAGCGAATTGGGGAAAAAAGGTGTTTTGGCATTGATGTGCGATAGTACCAATGTTTTAAGACCGGGATTTACGCCTTCAGAAAGAAATGTAGGAAAAACCTTTGACCACATATTTTCTGAAAATGCAAAGAGCAGAATTATTATTGCTACTTTTGCTTCAAATGTGGATAGAGTTCAACAGATTATCAACACTGCCTGCAAGTATAACAGAAAAGTTATAGTAGAAGGACGTAGTATGGTAAATATCATTTCGGTAGCAAGAGAAATGGATTATCTTAAAATACCTGATAATACATTGATCAGTATAGAAGAAATGAAAAATTATACGGATGACCAGTTGGTACTTATAACAACGGGAAGTCAGGGTGAATCTATGGCGGCATTGTCACGTATGGCAGCATCTATTCATAGAAAAGTACAGATTAAGCCGGGAGATACAATTGTATTCAGCTCAACACCAATCCCTGGTAATGAAAAAGCAGTATCAAAAGTAATTAATGAATTATATATGAAGGGTGCTAATGTTATTTTTAACGAGACACATGTTTCAGGACATGCCTGTCAGGAAGAAATAAAATTAATGTATTCCCTCATAAAACCAAAGTATTCCATTCCGGTTCATGGTGAATACAGACATCTTATGGAGCATGGAAAATTAGCACAGTCGATGGGAATTCCTAAAGAGAATGTATTTCTTATGGAATCTGGAGATGTGTTAAGTATTGGAAAAGACGATGCAAAAATCACAGGTAAGGTTCCTGCAGGTTCAGTATTAGTAGACGGATTAGGTGTAGGTGATGTAGGAAATATTGTTCTTCGTGACAGACAGAATCTTGCAGAGAATGGTATTATTATCGTAGTTTTGACATTGGAAAAATATACAAATACAGTATTGGCAGGTCCTGATATTGTGACAAGAGGTTTTGTATATGTAAGAGAATCGGAAAATCTTATTGAAAATGCAAAAGAAGTGGTTACAGAAGCATTAGATGATTGCCTTAGCCATAGAAATGCAGATTGGGGCAAAATTAAAATGGTTGTAAAAGACAGTCTTAGTGAATATATTTGGAAAACCATGAAGAGAAATCCTATGATTCTGCCAATAATCATGGAGGTTGATTAAAATCAGACTCAAAAACGTATGAGGATTTCGCAACGTATATTTGATTGGAGATTTACATGAGTAATAGAGAAACATCACAAGGATTTGCAAAAGTTTCCATAAAAACTCTAGTTTATGTTGTAATGATTGTTGTTGCAATAGTATGTGCTACGGCAGCTTACAATTTTGGTTCCCAGCTTTTTAGCGAAGAGGGGGTTGATCCAAAGCCCGGAACGGATATGACATTTACCGTTGAGGAAGGAACAACTATAGACAGTTTTGGAAAAAAGTTAGAAGAATTTAATGTTATAAAGAGTTCTACAGTGTTTAAGGTGCAGACTTATTTATATAATGTAAAGACAATTAAGGCAGGAACATATTCCTTTAACACATCACAGAGCAATGAGAAAATTTTTGAAATTATCAGTTCGGGGCCTGAAGAGGAGAGAGCTGAAGAAGAAACAAATACTGACAATTAGCATTAGATTGGAGAATAGTGTGATAGTAGATGAAAGAATAGTTACTTACATGCATTCACTTGAAAAAAAGAATAATGATGTGCTAGAAGCTATTGAGCAGCAGGCCAATATAGATGGAGTGCCTATTATAAGAAAAGAAATGGAAAGTTTTCTTAGAGTGATGCTTGCAATAACAAGGCCAAAGAAAATTTTGGAGCTGGGTACTGCGATAGGGTACTCAGCCATTTTAATGAGTGAAGAACTTGAGAAGGATGGAAAAATAGTAACTATAGAAAATTATGAAAAAAGAATAGTTAAGGCAAAAGAGAATATATTGAAAGCTAGAAAAGAACAGACGATTGAGCTTATGGAAGGCGATGCGATGGAGATAATGCCTACATTAGAAAGTAAGCAGTTTGATTTTGTTTTTATGGATGCTGCAAAAGCGCAATATATTAATTTTCTTCCGGAAGTATTGCGTCTTATGAAAAAAGGGGCAGTACTGATAACAGATAATGTATTACAAGAGGGAGACATTATTCAGTCAAAATATGTTGTGAGAAGACGAGACAGAACAATTCACAAGCGTATGAGAGAATATTTAGAAGTAATAAAAAATCATGAACAGTTGACAACCACAATAGTTCCTATAGGTGATGGAATTACAATGTCGGTGAAAAGATAAAATCAGGAAAGGATTCAGATTCAATGAAGAAACCAGAATTATTAGTTCCGGCGAGTAGTCTGGAAGTTTTGAAAACTGCAGTACGCTATGGTGCAGATGCGGTATATATAGGTGGAGAGGTTTTTGGACTTAGAGCAAAGGCAAAGAATTTTACCATTGAAGAAATGAAAGAAGGGGTAGAATTTGCTCATAAGCATAACGTGCGAGTGTTTGTGACCGCTAATATTTTGGCACATAATGCAGATATTGAACCGGTAAAAAAATATTTCAACGAGCTAAAAGAAGTAAAACCTGATGCTCTTATTATTGCTGACCCGGCAATATTCACAATTGCAAAAGAGATTCTGCCGGATATGGAGCTTCATATCAGCACACAGGCAAATAATACTAATTATGGAACATATAATTTTTGGCATTCTTTAGGAGCAAAAAGAGTTGTTTCTGCAAGAGAGTTATCCATCAGGGAAATAAAAGAAATAAGAAATAATATTCCGGATGACTTAGAAATAGAAACTTTTGTACATGGTGCAATGTGCATTTCTTATTCAGGAAGATGTCTTTTGAGCAGTTTTATGGCAAAAAGAGATGCAAACAGAGGAGCATGCACACATCCTTGCAGATGGAAATATGCTGTTGTGGAAGAATCAAGACCTGGACAATATATGCCTGTGGAAGAAAATGAGAGAGGGACATATATTTTCAACTCAAAAGATTTGTGCATGATTGACCACATTCCGGAATTGGTGGATGCAGGAATAGATAGCTTAAAAATAGAAGGAAGAATGAAAACAGCACTATATGTGGCAACTGTTGCAAGAACATACAGAATGGCAATAGATGACTACTTTGAAAGCCCGGAAAAGTATAAGGAAAATATTTCTAAGTATAAAACATTGATATCTCAGTGCACTTATAGACAGTATACAACAGGATTTTTCTTTGGAAAGCCAGATGAGACAACTCAGATATACGATTGCAATGTATATGAAAGAGATTATGTATATCTTGGAATAGCAGGAGAAGTTGATGATAACGGATGCTTTGTTATAGAACAGAAGAATAAATTCTGTGTAGGCGACAAGATAGAGATTATGAAGGCTGATGGTAGTGATTTTGAGGCTGATGTGATTTCTATAACGGATATGGACGGTAATGAGATGGAAAGCTGTCCACACCCAAAACAGATAATCAAAATAAAATTAGATAAAATTCCAAGTGCCGGAGATATTCTTCGCATGAAGGCGGAATAATAGTATATTATAAAAGTTAATAAAATATGAATTATAAAGGATTGATTCTTTAAAAGAGAAATCCCTTTAAGTAGTAATAGTATATTACATATACCTTATTTATTGGATGAACAGTAAGGTAGGATAAATATTAAAAGCTGCTTAAGGGGATTTTTCTGTTATCATTAACTTTTGAGTACATGCACCAGGAATAGATATGCTGCATAAGATAAATTAAGTATGTCGAATGGTAAATGTCTTGAAAACTTTTTTAGAACCGCTTACGCAGGATGAGGAAAAAGTATTTATAGAACGAATGCAAAATGGGGATAAAGAAGCAAAAGACATATTGATTGAAAGAAATTTGCGACTAGTAGCTCATATTGTAAAAAAATATTATGGGGAGAATCGTGAGAATGATGAATTGCTTTCTATAGGCATAATAGGCTTGATTAAGGCGGTAAATACCTACAATGGAAATAAGGGAAGCAGACTTTCAACCTACGCGGCTAAATGTATAGAAAATGAACTCTTAATGATGCTTAGAAGTGAGAAGAAGAAAAATAAGGAGATTAGTCTTAGTGAACCAATAGGAACAGACAAGGAAGGTAATACAATAAGCCTTATGGATGTGGTTGAAAATGATGAGATTAATACATTAGACAGAATGGAAAAGGAAGAAGATATTCTAAGAGTGAGAGAATATGTTGAAAAAAATTTGACGGAGAAAGAAAAAGAAATTATTGTTTTGAGATATGGTCTGAATGGTGAAAAAAATATGACTCAGAAAATGGTGGGGCAGCATTTTGGAATATCAAGAAGTTATGTCAGCAGAATAGAGAAAAAAGCACTTGAAAAGTTAAAAAAAGCTATTGATAACTCAAACTAAATGTGATAAAACTAGATAGTGACAAAAAGTACTTATATAAAATGTAACATAAATTGACAGCGAGTAACAAAAGAGAGGGAAGATATGGTATGTAAAATAAAATGTGCTGCTATAATAGGGATAGATACACAGCCTGTTATTGTGGAGACAGATGTATGTAATGGTTTGCCAACTTTTGATATGGTGGGCCTTTTAGCATCTAACATTAAGGAATCGAGAGAAAGAGTAAAGACAGCTATTAAGAATTCAGGATTTATTATTCCACCTAAAAAGATAACCATTAATTTTTCACCGGCAAATATCAAAAAAACAGGGACATATTTTGATTTGCCTGTGGCAATTTCGATTCTTATTTCATTAGGGATAATAGATTGTAATGTAGAAGATAAGATGTTTATTGGAGAGTTAAGTTTAGATGGTAATGTTGTTAAGGTCAATGGAGTGCTGCCACTAGTTTTATCGGCTATGGAACAAGGTGTTAAAAAATGCTATGTACCAATTGAAAATGTTGGAGAATGTGATTTTTTTGAAAAAATTGAAGTGGTGGGGATAAGTGATTTAAATCAGCTTGTCATGGCTCTTACGACAGATACTGTTCCTATAAAAAAACACGAAATTACAAATATTAAAGAATCGATTAGATATGATTTTAAAAATATTAAGGGACAGATTCAGGCTAGGAGAGGAGCAGAAATTTCTGCTGCAGGAATGCACAATTTATTGCTAGTGGGAAGTCCAGGAGTAGGAAAGTCTGTTATCGCAAAGACTATGCCATCCATTCTTCCGGATATGAGCTTAGAAGAGCAGATTGAAATCTCAAAAATACAAAGTATATCCGGCAATTTAGAAGGGAGTCTTGTCAGTATGAGACCTGTTAGAAGTCCTCATCATACAGCTACCGTTTCAGCTATGATAGGTGGTGGATTTAATCCAAAGCCAGGAGAAATCACTAATGCTCATGGTGGTGTTTTGTTTTTAGATGAATTGCCGGAGTATTCCAGGGCTGTTTTAGAAACGTTAAGGCAGCCCTTAGAGGATGAAAAGGTTGTGGTTTCAAGAAATGGGGGGACATATACATTTCCAGCAAAATTTATACTTATGGCTGCGATGAATCCCTGCAAATGTGGATATTATCCGGATCGAAATAAATGTAATTGCACAGAGCAGGATGTAAAAAAATATACAGAAAAAATTAGCGGACCTATTTTAGATAGAATGGATTTGTGCGTGAGAATGAATAATATTTCATATTTGCAGTTGAATGACATGGAGGATGGTGAAGATTCGGCAACGATTAAGGATAGAGTGAACAGAGCTGTAGAAATACAAAGAAAAAGGTATGTGGAGGAGGATATTAATTTTAACAGCCAGCTTTCGGGAGAAAAACTAAAGAAATATTGCAAATTAGGACAGGCACAGCGGCAGCTTATGGAGCAGATATATAACAAAATGGAACTGAGTGTAAGGGCTTATGAGAAGGTTTTGAAGGTTGCAAGAACTATAGCGGATTTGAAAGGACATGAAAATATTGAAGTAGGAGATATAAGTGAAGCAGTAAGCTTTAAATTGACTAAAATAGTGTAGAATATATAGAGAGTTAAAGTAAAAAGAACGAAAAAATAGTGGGATTATATCAAAATAACTAGAGTATTGATTGTCAAAACGATAATCAGAAGGGGAGATTGATGGAAGAAAAGAAGATTACGGAAAAAGAAATACTTAGAGAAAAACTAAAAGATAAAAAATATTTACAATGGTTAGAAGCAAAAGAAATAAAGGTAGTGTCTCAAAAGGATAAAGACTATCCCCAAAAATTACTTCCATATAATAATAGACCTGAATTTTTGTTTTATAAGGGAAATCTGCCTGATGAGAAAAGTCCGGCAGTAGCAATGGTAGGAGCAAGAGCCTGCTCTAATTATGGACGGAATATGGCAAAAAACATAGCAAGAGAGCTATCCGATAACGGAGTTCAGATTATAAGTGGTATGGCAAGAGGAATAGATACATATAGTCAGTTAGGGGCGTTAGAAGGTGGCAGTCCTACTTTTGCAATTTTAGGCTGTGGTGTGGATATTTGCTATCCGGTTGAGAATATTGAATTGTACAATAATATCTTGAAAAATGGTGGGATTATTTCGGAATATCCGCCGAATGAAGGGCCTCTTGCCTGGCATTTTCCACTTAGAAATAGAATTATTAGCGCTCTGTCTGATAAGGTGTTAGTTATTGAGGCGAAAGAAAAAAGTGGTTCTCTTATAACCGTTGAATGGGCATTAGAACAGGGGAAGGACGTTATGGCACTTCCCGGGCGTGTAGGCGAAAAATTAAGCGATGGCTGTAATAAATTAATAAAGGCAGGAGCAGGCATTATAACAAGCACAAAAGATGTTTTGGAAGATATGAATTTTCAGGTGAAAAATCAAAGAGGTGAAAAAAAACCAAATCAAAAAAGTCTTGAAAAAGATTTGGCCTTGTTGTATAGTGAGATACGTTTACAGCCGAAAAGTATTTATGAGCTGATGGAAGATACTGGATTTTCCTATGAGGAAATTACAACAATGTTATTACAGTTACAATTGATAGGATATATAGAACAACCATCAGATAATTATTATGCAAGGCTTAATGAATAGATTGATTTAAGGAGATGCTATGGCAAAATATCTTGTGATTGTGGAATCACCGGCTAAAGTTAAGACTATTAAAAAATTTTTGGGCTCAAATTATGAAGTGGTTGCTTCAAATGGACATGTTAGAGATTTGCCTAAGAGCACAATGGGAATTGACATTGAAAATGATTACGAACCGAAATATATTACAATAAGAGGAAAGGGTGACAAATTAGCAGAGCTTCGCCGCCATGTAAAAAAAGCAACAAAAGTTTATCTTGCAACTGACCCTGACCGCGAGGGAGAGGCTATTTCATGGCATTTGGCTACAGCCCTAAAATTAGAACCTAAAAAAACTTTTAGAATTACATTTAACGAAATTACAAAGCAGGCGGTTAAAGAGTCATTAAAACATCCAAGAGAAATAGAAATGGGGCTTGTTGATGCACAACAGGCTAGAAGAATTATGGACAGAATGGTGGGATATAGTATTAGCCCATTGTTATGGATGAAGATTAAGAGGGGACTTAGTGCGGGACGAGTTCAGTCAGTAGCACTAAGGATGCTCTGTGACAGAGAAGAAGAAATCAATGCATTTATTCCGAAAGAATATTGGGATATGGATGCAGTATTAAAACATAAAAACAAAGATTTTCAGGTGAGCTTCTACGGTGATAAAAACGGAAAGATTGAAATTTCCGGAAAAGAACAGTTAGATGATATTGCAAATGAACTAAAAAATAGTAAGTTTGCTGTTAAGGATATAAAAAAAGGAAATAGAACAAGAAAGGCACCTATACCTTTTACAACCAGCACAATGCAGCAGGAAGCATCAAAAGCACTTAATTTTTCTACGCAGAAAACAATGCGTATTGCTCAGCAGTTATATGAAGGTGTTGACATAAAAGGCAGGGGAACAATCGGTCTTATCACATATTTGAGAACGGACTCCACAAGAGTATCAGAAACTGCAAAAGCGCAAGTTAAGGAGTTCATAGAAGAAAAATATGGAAAAACATATATGGCAAAGGAGATTAGTTCTAAAAAATCTGACAAAAAGATTCAGGACGCTCATGAAGCCATAAGACCTACAGATGTCACTTTGATTCCGGAAGAGATTAAAGACCAGCTTTCAAGAGATTTGTTTAGATTATATCAGTTGATTTGGAGAAGATTTGTTGCAAGTAGTATGGAAAATTCCGTATACGAGACCACAAATGTTAAAGTAGAAGCAGGAAAATATATATTCAATGCCTCAACATCAAAGCTATCTTTTGACGGTTTTATGAAAGTATATACAGATAGTGACAATGAGAAAGTAGTTACTAACAATGTGATTGCAAAACTCGAAAAAGATTCGGAATTGGAATTTGTTAAATTTGAGGAAAATCAGCATTTTACTCAGCCACCATCGCATTTTACAGAAGCAGCATTGGTAAAGGCGATGGAAGAACAGGGGATAGGACGACCAAGTACCTATGCACCTACCATCACGACGATTATTGCCAGACGTTACGTTACCAGAGAAAAGAAAAATCTTTATGTAACAGAACTTGGTGAGGCGGTAAATAACGTTATGAAAACAGCTTTTAGCGTAATAGTTGATACGCAATTTACTGCGAATATGGAATCACTTTTGGATGCCGTTGAAGATGGAGCAATTGAGTGGAAAACAGTTATAAGAAACTTTTATCCGGATTTGGCAATGCAGGTTAAGGATGCAGAACAAAAATTAGAAAAGATTCATATAGCCGATGAGGAATCGGATGAGATTTGTGAGGAATGTGGAAGACGAATGGTTATAAAATACGGACCTCATGGTAAGTTTTTGGCATGCCCGGGATTTCCAGAATGTAAGAATACAAAACCATATCTTGAAAAGGTTGGTGTTCTATGTCCAAAATGTGGCAAAGATTTGATACTTAAGAAAACTAAAAAGGGCAGAAGATATTTTGGCTGCATAGATAATCCAGAATGTGATTTTATGTCATGGCAAAAGCCGTCAGAAACTAAATGTCCGCAGTGTGGTGGATATATGGTTGAAAAAGGAAACAAGTTAGTATGTGCAGACCAGCAGTGTGGTTATGTTATGAACATTAAACAGCAAAAATAATTATGGCAAATTGTATTATAATGAAACAATTATAAAACAAACCTAAAAAAAGTGATCTGCTGAAAAAATGACGTAAAGAATGACGCTAATAAATGACGCTAATAAATGACAAAAACCGGTTGCATACCGGTTTTTTTTGTGCTATGATATTTAAGTTGCATTAAGCACATTAGTGGAGAAGCAGACTGGTGCCCACGCTCGGGGTTGTCTGATTTGAGGAAGCTGATGGAAGGCATGATACTTGCCAGACATAGTTTGGAACGGTATCAATAATAAAATAAAAAAACCAGGAGGTATTAAAATGAGCGTTATTTCAATGAAACAGTTATTAGAAGCAGGTGTTCATTTTGGACATCAGACAAGAAGATGGAACCCTA
>CAYWUE010000065.1:0-10099 GCA_964461415.1 uncultured Eubacterium sp. | reverse complement strand
TATTGCAACAAGACTTATAGAGAGAAATACAACAATTCCTACAAAGAAGAGTCAGATTTTCTCTACAGCAGAAGATAATCAGAGTGCAGTTGACATAAATGTAGTACAGGGTGAAAGACAGTTTGCAAAAGATAACAAGAGTCTTGGAAGATTCAGACTCGATGGTATTGCTCCTGCAAGAAGAGGTGTTCCACAGATAGAGGTTACATTTGATATAGATGCAAACGGTATAGTAAATGTATCAGCTAAAGATCTTGGAACAGGAAAAGAACAGCATATTACAATTACAGCAGGGTCAAATATGTCAGACGCAGATATAGATAAAGCAGTTAAGGAAGCAGCAGAATTTGAAGCTCAGGATAAGAAGCGCAAAGAAGGAATTGATGCTAAGAACGAAGCAGATTCAATTATTTCACAGACAGAACAGGCTATGAATGAAGCAGGTGACAAGCTTGATGCTAATGATAAGGCGGAAGTTCAGGCAGACCTTGATGCATTGAAAGCTACAGTTGCAGGTATTGGCGATGAAGTTTCAGATACTCAGATTGAAGAGCTTAAAGCTGGAAAAGAAAAATTAATGAACAGTGCACAGAAATTATTTGCTAAGATGTATGAACAGGCACAGGCAGCAGGAGCTCAGGGAGCTGGTCCTGATATGGGTGCTCAGAATCCAAATGATGATGTTGTAGATGGAGAATTTACAGAAGTATAATATACGTAAGGGCTCAATGTCCTGCGTGAAACATATAATTCATAGAATAATGAGTTATAGGTGAATGCGTATGAAATCCCGCCCGAGGTAACCCGGACGGGTTTTCACACGCAAGAATAAATTTACTTATTACAAATAAGAAACATAATTAGTGGTTATCAGATTGGAAAAATAAGATGTTTATATCAGAGATTAGGGGAATTTATGATAATAATATTAGAAAATATAGTATTTATATCTGATATACTAGGAGGCAGGCTATGGCAGAAAAAAGAGATTACTATGAGGTACTAGGCGTTGATAAAAATGCTGATAGTGCTACAATTAAAAAAGCATATAGACAATTAGCCAAAAAATATCATCCTGACGCTAATCCGGGAGAGGAAGCAGCAGCAAAATTTAAAGAAGCATCTGAAGCTTATGCTGTTTTGAGTGATGATACAAAGAGAAAACAGTATGACCAGTTTGGGCATGCAGCTTTTGATGGTTCAGGTGGTGCTGGAGGATTTGATTTCAGTGGTGCTGATTTTAGTGATATATTTGGCGGATTTGGTGATATATTTGGTGACATTTTTGGAGGAGGAAGAAGAAGTTCAAGAACTAATAATGGGCCGATGCGTGGAGCTGATGTGAGAGTTGGTATAACAATCAACTTTAATGAAGCTGTTTTTGGATGTAAGAAGGAAGTTACAATTAATTTTAAAGAAACCTGTTCTACATGTGGTGGAAATGGTGCAAAACCGGGTACATCACCGGAAACCTGTACAAAGTGTGGTGGACGTGGTCAGTATATGAGTCAGCAACAGACACTTTTTGGAACGATGCAGTCAGTAACTACTTGTACAGATTGTGGAGGAACAGGAAAGGTTATTAAGGAAAAATGTCCTGATTGCTATGGGGCAGGCTATATTTCTAAGAGAAAGAAGGTGCCTGTAGATATTCCGGCAGGAATTGATGACAGACAAAGTATTAGAATTACAGGTCAGGGCGAACTGGGAAGAAATGGTGGTCCTAGAGGTGATTTGCTTGTTGATATCAGAGTTATTCCAAGCAACGAGTTTGAACGTGACGGAATGGATGTTTATACTAAGACATATATTTCCTATGCACAGGCAGCTCTTGGTGGTGACATCAGAGTTAAAACAATTGATGGTGATGTGAAGTTCCCAATTAAGCCAGGTACACAGACTGGTACCCGTATACGTCTTAAGGGCAAAGGAATATGTCATGTACACAATCAGAACATGCGTGGTAACCAGTATTCAACATTGGTTGTTAAGGTACCTACTAAACTAAGTAATGAGCAGAAGGAATTGATAAAAAAACTAGATGAAATTTCAGGTAATACTTTAAATGAATTTGGAGAAGAGACTTCTCATGAAGAAAAGTCATCAAAAAAGAAATTTTTTAAAAAATAAATAGCTTTATCTAGATTGTATAGGGAAAGGCACTGTTTATAAAGGCGAGTTTTTGTAAAAAAAACTCGCCTTTAATAACATAAATTATAAATCGTGAAAAGTATAATAATATAACTTTTAATGAAAACATTAAATTAATACGGTTAAAGAAGGTATATAATGAACTGGGAAAAATACGACTGGAAAAATGGAAAAAATGCAATATGTTTAATTTGCGTTATGAATTCAATTATGCTATCATAATATATTGACAAAATATGATTATTGGAGAATACAATGAAGTGGAATAAATATAAAATTAAAACTACAACACAGGCAACGGATTTTCTTTGTGGCATATTGATTGATTTGGGTATTACAGGATTGCAAGTAGAAGATAATGTACAGATTTCTGAGGAAGATAAGAAAAAAATGTACATTGACTATTTGGCTGATTTGCCAGAGGATGATGGAACAGCATATGTGAGTTTTTATACAGAAGAGAGTGATGATGACAAGGTTTTACTTGATTCCATAAGAAATGAGATTAAAGAAGCAGCCATGTTTATGGATATGGGAGAAGGGTCTATTGAAAAAAGCATGACTGAAGATGTGGACTGGGTTAACAATTGGAAAAAATACTTTAAATCCTTTACTGTAGGTGATTTTTTTATTAAGCCTACGTGGGAGGAGATGGATGATGAACATAAGGATATGCAGATGATTGAGATTGATCCTGGAACTGCTTTTGGAACAGGAAAGCATGATACGACACAACTTTGCATAAACCAGCTTATTAAATATGTTAAAAAAGGCGATAAGGTGTTAGACTTAGGATGTGGAAGTGGTATTCTTTCAATTGTTGCAAAGAAGTTAGGCTGTGGACTAGTCACAATGACTGATATTGATGACGCTGCCATTGCTGCATCCAAAGAAAATTTTGATGTAAATCATATTGCAACTGATGATGTAATAATGATTGATGGTAATGTTCTAGAAGATGAAGCTATGCAACAACAGTTTGAAGATGAGCAGTATGATATTGTTGTTGCCAATATTTTAGCAGATGTTATTATTCCTATTGCAAAAATTGTTGATAGATTTTTGAAACCGGGTGGAATGTTTATTTCGTCAGGAATTATTTATATGAAAGAAGATGCTGTCAAAGAAGCGATTAATGCTAATGTTAATCTTGAACTTACTGAAATTGAAAATCAGGGTGACTGGCGTGCTATTATGGCAATAAATAAGTAGTAACAACTTTTGCAAAGTAATGAAGCTATATAATAAAATAATAAGAAATTGTGAGGAGTATTATCGGATTTCTTACGGATTAATTGATAAAGGATATTAATTATGTATAGATTTTTTGTAAATGAAAATCAAATAATGGAAGATTGCATTAGCATAACCGGAGCTGACGTTAATCATATCAAGAATGTGCTTCGTATGAAGATAGGTGAAACGGTGCTGGTAAGTAATGGCAATGACAGAGAATACACTTGCACATTGAAAGATATTTCTGATGAAGAGGTTATTGCAAAAATTGAAGATGTAGATGGACCGACTAGGGAACTGCCTATTAAGGTGACCTTGTTTCAAGCTCTGCCTAAAGGTGATAAGATGGAGACTATTATCCAGAAGATGGTTGAGCTTGGAGCATATGAAATCGTCCCGGTATCCACTAAGAGATGTATTGTGAAGTTAGATGATAAGAAGGCGGCAACTAAGGTTAAGCGCTGGAATGCTATTGCAGAAAGTGCGGCAAAGCAGTCTAAACGTGGAATTATTCCGCAAGTCGTAATGCCTATGTCATATAAGAATGCAATAGAAAAAGCCAAGGAAATGGATATTATATTAATTCCTTATGAAAATGCTGAAAATATGGCACATACCAGAGAAGTTATTTCCAAAATTAATGCAGGTATGAGCGTTGGCATTTTTGTAGGACCGGAGGGCGGTTTTGCTACAGAAGAAGTGAAAGAGGCGATTGATGCCGGTGCTTTTGACATTACATTAGGACGAAGAATTTTGAGAACTGAAACCGCAGGTATGGCTTTGATGTCAGTGCTAATGTTTGAAAATGAAGAATAAAGGTGAAATATAATGGAAGCTTATTTTGATAATTCTGCAACAACTAAAGTGTCAGAATCTGTTAAAGAGATTGTATTAAAAACCATGACGAAGGATTTTGGTAATCCATCATCTATGCATATGGTTGGCGTTGAAGCAGAAAAATATATAAAAGATGCAAAAGATAATATCAGTAATATTTTGAAGGTAGACCCAAAGGAGATTTATTTCACATCAGGAGGAACCGAATCAAATAATCTGGCTGTAATTGGAACAGCTATGGCGAATAAGCGTAGCGGAAATAAAATCATTACAACAATGGTGGAGCATCCATCAGTGGCTAATCCTATGAAATATTTAGAAGATAACGGATTTGAGGTGACATATCTGCCTGTGGACAAATACGGTGTGGCAGATATTGAGACTTTAAAAAAGGTTATGACGAAGGACACCATATTGCTATCGATAATGTATGTTAATAATGAAGTGGGTGCTATTCAGCCTGTCGGAGAAATTGGAGAATTTGTTAAAAAAGTTAATCCAAAGGTTGTTTATCATGTGGATGCTATTCAGGCATTTGGTAAGATGGAAATTAAGCCTAAGAAGGATAAGATAGATCTGCTTACTGTAAGTGGACATAAAATACATGGACCTAAAGGTGTGGGATTTGTTTATGTAAAAAAGAATACAAAGATGAATCCAATGATTCTGGGTGGTGGACAGCAGATGGGAGTTCGTTCAGGTACGGAAAATGTACCGGGAATTGCAGGAATCGGGCAAGCTGCCAAGGAGTGCTATGATAATTTTGAAAAAAATGTAACACATATGATAGAGTTAAAAAATTATCTTATTGATCGTTTAAGTCAAACGGAAGGCGTGGTAATTAACAGTCGAAAAGGAAACGAGGGAGCACCACATATTGTAAGTGCAAGTTTCAGAGGAGTTCGAAGCGAAGTTTTGTTGCATGCTTTAGAAGAAAAGGGCGTGTATATTTCGGCAGGAAGTGCCTGCTCTTCTAATAAGCCGGCTATCAGTGCAACCTTAAAGGCGATGGGTGTAGACAAGGAATTGCTTGAATCCACCGTTAGATTTAGTTTTTCTGCCGATAATACAATTGAAGAAATTGATTATGCAGTAGAGCAGTTGAATATATTACTGCCGGTTCTAAAAAAATATGTTAGACGTTAGGTAAATTAAAAAGGAGGAATTATGTTTAAAACTTTTTTGATAAAATATGCTGAGATTGGCGTAAAAGGAAAAAATAGATATCTTTTTGAGGATGCATTGGTGCGTAATGCTCAAACAGCACTTGACAAGATTGAAGGAGAATTTAATGTTACTAAAGAATATGGCAGAATCTATGCAACTGCCAATGCAGACTACGATTTTGATGAGGCTGTAGATGCACTGCAGCATGTTTTTGGTATAGTTGGAATCTGCCCTATGGTTCAGATTGAAGATAATGGATTTGAGGATTTGGCAACAGAGGTTGTTAAGTATCTTGATACAACCTATGAAAATAAAAAATTTACATTTAAAGTAAATGCAAGACGTGCAAGAAAGAATTATCCTATGGATTCAATGAAAATCAATGCAAGGTTAGGTGGAAAAATTCTTGAAGCATTCCCCGAATCAAGAGTTGATGTTCACAATCCGGAAGTTATGGTTAATGTAGAAATTAGAAATCATATTAATATATATTCAAAGATTTTGCCAGGACCTGGTGGTATGCCGGTTGGTACAGCAGGCAAGGCAATGCTTCTTTTGTCAGGTGGAATTGACAGCCCTGTCGCAGGCTGGATGACTGCAAAACGTGGTGTCACAGTTGATGCAGTATATTTTCATGCACCACCTTACACATCAGAAAGAGCAAAACAGAAGGTAGTTGACCTTGCTAAGTTGGTATCAAAATACTCAGGCCCAATGAAATTATATGTAGTTAATTTTACAGATATTCAGATGTATATTTATGATAAGTGTCCACATGACGAATTAACAATTATCATGAGAAGATATATGATGAGAATTGCAGAACATTTTGCAAAAATGGAAAATGCACAGGGATTGATTACAGGCGAGTCAATTGGTCAGGTAGCGAGCCAGACAATGCAGAGTCTTGCGGCAACCAATGAAGTATGTACATTGCCTGTATTCAGACCGGTTATAGCATTCGATAAGCAGGAAATAGTAGATATTTCATTAAAGATTAATACTTATGAAACATCAATTCTTCCATATGAAGATTGTTGCACTACATTTGTTGCGAAGCATCCCGTAACAAAACCTAACATTAATGTAATTAAGAAGTCAGAAACAAGATTGGCTGAAGAAATTGACAGAATGTTTGAGGAGGCTATTAATTCAGTTGAAGTTATTGAAATTAATTAAAAATGTGAATTCAGTTAAAAAAATTAAAATTCTGAATTGATAGAAATAAAATTAGTTGAAAAATCAAAATGTTGAATTGATAGAATAGATTCAATCAGAAAAATTAAAATGTTGAATTTATAGAATAGATTCAGTTAGTAAAATTAAAATACTGAAAAGAATAAATTTTAAGTGCTAGAAAATAAGAATCAGCGAAAGATATATATACTTTTTCATTGTATAACAGATATAAAAAAGCAGGTTTACAATTTGTAAACCTGCTTATAAATACACGATTACGTATTTGATTCCTGTTTGAGGAAATTAAACTTCGTATTTTTTGATAGTTTCCATAATAGTGTCAAGATTATCTTCGTCATGAATATTTAAGTCGATAGGTTTTGATAAGTCAAGACTGAAGATACCCATAATTGACTTTGCGTCGATAACATAACGTCCTGAAACTAAATCAAAATCACTGTCAAATCTTGTAATATCATTAACGAAAGACTTTACTTTGTCGATTGAACCTAAGTTAATTGTAACTGTTTTCATATTTAATACCTCGCTTATTTTTATATATAAATAATAACACGTATAGATTCTTTGTCAATGTGTACAAATGCCTAAAAATTAAAAAAAAATCAGTATAATTTTTATAAAAGGAGAAAACTCATGAAGAAAGCTGCTCTTCACAATCTAGGTTGTAAGGTAAATTCATACGAGACAGAGGCGATGACACAACTTTTGCAAAATGCAGGATATAAAATTGTGCCATTTCAGGAGAAAGCCGATGTATACATTATAAATACCTGTTCTGTTACAAACATGGCAGACAGAAAATCCAGACAGATGCTTCACAAAGCAAAGAAGAACAATCCGGATGCTGTTGTTGTGGCAACGGGCTGTTATGTTCAGACTGCAACAGAAAAAGCAGTGGATGACTTGGCTATTGATTTGATTATTGGAAATAATAGAAAGAAAGAGGTTGTAGAAATTTTAGATGAATACTTTAAAAACAATGGCAATGCAATAAAAGATGAATATGTCATTGACATAAATCATACGGATGAATATGAGGATTTGGAAATTTCTACTGTAACTGAACATACAAGAGCCCATTTAAAAATTCAAGATGGATGTAATAATTTTTGCTCATATTGTATAATTCCATATGCAAGAGGAAGAATAAGAAGTAGAACAATGGAGAGCATTAAGGCTGAAATCGAAAGATTATCCGAAGCAGGATTTAAAGAAATCGTTCTTACCGGAATTAACTTAAGTTGTTATGACGATAAGGGAAGAAAGCTGATTGATGTAATTGAAATGGCAGATAAGATAGATGGGATTGAACGAATAAGATTAGGCTCGTTAGACCCGGATGTTGTGACAGAAGAATTTGTGGAAAGATTAAGTAAGGTAGAAAAAATATGTCCGCATTTTCATTTTTCACTGCAAAGTGGTTGTGATAAAACATTAAAAGCGATGAACAGACATTATACTTCAGATGAATATTACGCTAAATGCCAGTTGATGAGAAATTATTTTGACAATCCGGCATTTACAACAGATGTTATTGTCGGATTTCCGGGAGAAACCGACGAGGATTATATGAAATCACGAGAATTTGTGGAAAAAGTAAAATTCGCAGAGCTTCATGTGTTTAAATATTCTAAGAGAGATGGAACAGTTGCTGCAAGAATGGAAAATCAGATTGATGAAAAAATTAAAACGTTGCGAAGTGAGGATTTGATTAAGACAGGGGAAAAGCTTACGAAAGAATACAGACAGGGTAAGATTGGAAAGGATACATTCGTACTATTTGAAGAAAAGATAACATTTAATAATGAAGAATATTGGGTAGGTCATACTAAGGATTATATTAGGATTGCCGTAAAATCTGAAGATGGGTTGGAAGGCATAATAAAAAAGGTAAATGTTAAAGAATTTTTAAGTGATGAAATAATGCTTGCTACTATTTAAGTTTTATATTAAAATTAAGACAAACAATGTCTAATAGGATAGGCTAGACAGGAAAAGGACGTGATAAGATGAGCGATTTAGGTAATACACAATTTTTCAAAGTTCCTCAGGAACAAAAATTAGGAGTAGAGGAAATTCTCGAAAAAGTTTATGAAGCATTATCAGAAAAAGGATACAATCCTGTAAATCAGATAGTCGGTTATATTATGTCAGGTGATCCTACTTATATAACAAGCTACAAGAATGCCAGAAGCCTGATTATGAAAGTAGAACGTGACGAGCTTATTGAGGAAACGGTAAAATATTATATCAATAAGAAATTAAAATAAGTCTGACAATCTGTGTAACTTTTTGGTGGCGGATATGAGATACAATAAGCATGTTGTTTCTTATTTTCGATTTGAAATTATGAATAGAATGAAAGTTAACATGAGACAGATGTAAGTTGTTTGAAAAATCAGAAACAAGACTTGAGAAAACTAAAATTAATAGGTAAAAATTTATCAGGCAGGATACTCCCGGCTGATAAGTTTTGGTGCTTAGAAGATTAAGACTTGATTGGGAATGGAGATATGAATGAGAATATTAGGATTAGATTTTGGTTCTAAAACTGTGGGTGTAGCAGTTACGGATCCATTAGGATACACGGCACAGGGATTAGAAATTATCCGAAGGGATTCTCCAAATAAACTGCGAAAAACTTTAGCCAGAATTGAACAGATTATAAACCAGTATGAAGTGGAAAAAATTGTTTTGGGCTATCCGGTGACGTTAGATGGTTCTGAAGGTGAGCGTGTGGAAAAGACCAAAGAATTTGCGGCAATGTTAGAGAGAAGATGTGGCTTAGAAATCGTATATCAGGATGAAAGACTTACAACTGTGGAAGCATACGAAATTATGGATGAAGCAGGAATAAAAAAACAGGACAGATACAAATATGTCGATCAGATTGCAGCAACAATTATTTTGGAAGATTATATTAATAGAATTGAAAAATAAAGGAGAATTTTGATGGAAGAAAAAGTTGTTTTTATAGATGAAGACGGCAATGAGGTGGAAATGTATGTTATAGAGGAGACAAGAATTAATAATATTAACTATCTTCTTGTAACTGATGAAGCTGATGAAGAAAGTGAGGAAGCAACAGCATACATTTTGAAGGATACATCGGATGACTGTGATGAAGAAGCTGTATATGAAATCGTAGATGAAGAATCGGAAATTGATTATATTGGAAGAATTTTTCAGGAGTTACTAGAAGATATAGATATAAAAAAATAAACCTAAATAAGAACATTATATACTGGAACAGAGATATTATAAGGAGTAAGTACGTGAATATGTTGGGAGGAATAAAAAAGAATATGAATGATAGTTCAAGAATTAAAGTTATACCATTAGGAGGACTTGAACAAATCGGAATGAATATGACAGCATTTGAATACAATGATGGAATAATCGTTGTTGATTGTGGTTTGTCATTTCCGGATGATGAAATGTTAGGAATAGATTGTGTAATACCTGATATAACATTTTTGCAGGAAAATAAGGATAAAGTAAAAGGCTT
>CAYWUE010000064.1:0-10248 GCA_964461415.1 uncultured Eubacterium sp. | reverse complement strand
TTACTGGGAACACCCCTGCATAGCAGGGGGTTTTATTGGTTTTAAACCAAAAAGAAAATCAGGCTTTGACTGTTAAAATGGTCAAAGCCTGATTTTTTATGCTACCTTGTTAATCCTAGGCAGACTGTGGGCAACTTTTTATTATTAACTATTGATTTCTACGATATATTCTTTTTTACATTGCTGCATATATCTGTCTTCTATATTTTCATTCCAGTTTGATTTTATTTCTACTTTTAATCTTATCAGCTCAGTCCTTATTCTATTTATAACAGTATCTGATATTCCATATTTCTCCTGATCTATTTTCAGTCTTTTTTCATTATCTGTTATCAAATCACACATAATTATTGATTCTAAGGATTCTGCTGTATTATTTAGTCTATATGCGCATCTAAATGCAGCTACAGCCTGGTCGTACTCAAACAACCTTGTATATGCCACTCCTAAATTATTATACACATCTCCATAAAATCTTTCCGGTAATTCTGTATTGATTGCTTTGCTTAATATACTGTTATAATAATTTATCGCCATATTATATTTTTCTGTGTCCATCAGTATATCTGCTTTGGCTTTTATTCTTTCTGCTGCAGTTTTTGAGCTTAGCATTACCAAATGATTTTCTAACTTTTCTGCTTCCTTTTCTGTATAATATCCTGAATTTTTTATTACAAAAGATATTTTTTCTCCAAGGCTTCCAGAGTTAGCTATTATCTGCCTTAGTCCCGATGCAATCTGTGGCTGTTTCAACTCATTTTCTACATAATCAATAAGATTATCCTTAAAAAACTGTTCATCTATCAAATACAGATAATTGAATAAATAATAACTTAATTCTTCTATTGAATATATGTTTTTATTTACTTCTTTTATATAATATGGTTTTTCAGTATGTTTCGTACACAATGTTATGTCATTCATTTTTTTCTCCATTCCATCATCCTCTAACCTATTTCTATTTCCTTTGAAACTGTAAGACCTGATGATTTAAAGAATTCTCCAAAGCCCAAATCGCTTATTGTTACTTTAAATTTATTTTCTGACAGATATTCAAAATCTACTTCTACTCTGGTTGTTTTTTGTGGTCTTTTAGGAAACTCTGACAAATCCATTCTAAATTCATCGGTTATATGTTTCATAATGTCATGTATTTCAAAAACCGCCTCTGTCGGCTGTTCCATTATACATTCAGTCTTTGAATGTGCCTGATACCAATAATCTCCTATATCTGACAGTGTTACCATACTGTCTCTCTCTTTATGTTTTACTGCCATTGTCACTTTTACTCTGGTCCTACCCTTGCAGGATATTATGAAATCTTTCAGATTTTTTGTGTAGAAAAATTCTTTAGCAGCATATGCCGCACCCTTTACTATCAGGTTATTGCCCTTAAAAACACGCCTGTTTCTACATATTACCTGCAATGCTTTTTCCCAGCCTTCAGAATAAAATCCTTCTCCTGACAAAAATACGGCTGATACCACATTTTTCTGTAACTGCTCCTCCATATATTCTGCAACAATGCTATCTGCTTTGTGCATATCATTCTTTAGATTTTCAAAGCTCATTTTGTCATTCAAATCTTCCACCGTAACATCTGCTAAATTGAGCTGTTTTCCCCTTATTACGTTGAGCTTTTTACATGAAAAATCATTTCTGTCAAAATTTAGAAAATACACCTGGTTTATCCAGATATCTTTACCCTGATTAAGTACATAATATACAAAACTCTCTGAATGGCTTATTATCTTTATATCATCTTCCAAATATCCAAGATTTGTAAAACTTTCTGTTATAAGCTTAATGTTCTCTGGTGTCACCTCATTTAAGGTAATCAGAATGTTTTTTATTAATTTTCCGTTGCTGTAATTTACTGCCACCTTTAACAAATATGACATATATGTTGTTATAATTTGCTTTGCCAAATCCTCTCCATAATTTTTTTTAAGTATATTAGGTAATTTATCATATATTGTGCTATTATTTAGGCGTCCCTTATTTACAGCTTCATCGCCTGCTGACCACTCATTTAATTCGCTATTATAACAAACTGCTGTGGGTATAAGAAAATTATCTTCTGTCCCTATACTTATTGAACGTGGATTGATTTCTTCATCTAATATAGCTATTTGAGTATAATCTACGGAAAAATCTATTCCTAGTATTATTCCTTTTCCCAAGGTTGCATCCTCCCATATTATAATAATTTAAACAATTTTCTTCCTGCTACCTTACATAATTCATATGTCTGCATCATATCTCTTGCCGCTTCATCTTCTCCTAACGCCTTGCAAATCATCATACTGTTTATTATTCCAAAACGGCTTTCATCATTGTAAGCATTTTTTTCTGATATTCTGACTGAGTAATTATCAACAATTTTTCCTTCTGGATATTCGTCAGAATATTCCATTATGCTGTAATCAATTTCTTCTCCATAAAACATAATGACTTCCTTCGAGAAAATTCCAGGATATACACTTCTCATTTCCTCGGTCACTTTTCCGGTTTTACCCTCATGATTTTTGATTTCATAAGTGATTTCCACACGATGCTTAGGATTTGTTCTAAAATCTATTATTGTTTTATCTAAAAGGTTAAACGGAACCTTATACCACTTATTAAACTTCTTGTAAAATTCAAAATTTACATTATTTTTTACAAGTCCGTCTATCAAATCCTTTGTTATTTTTAACTGCTTTTCTGTAAGTTTGTCTTTTTCTGACATCACCTCAACAAAAGCTATTTTTGTTATAAGTGTTACATCTAAACCATTCTCTAATTCCTGTTCTATTATTTCCCAAATCATATCAGGGCATGGTACCTTCTTTATAAAATAATTATAGGTCACGTATGTATAAAACGCTTTTCGTATATTTGATGCAGTTACACCTTTTATATATTCATTGTAGATTTCATAAATATACTTATCAACACAGCCCTCAAAAATATACTGAACTAATAACTTTTCAGCCACTGTATTATCATTTATATTCTTTGAAATAAAGGCTTTCAAAAGCTTGCTTAATTCTATAGAACCTGTCTCATAATATTTTCCTAAGAAAATAAGAACCTTATCATCTCTGCATCCATTTCTAAATGCCTGAGCACACATTTCAACAAGAATTTCATTATTTTCAAATTCCTTATAATTAACCAGTTCTGTGCATACTTTTTCTAAAAGGCTTGTTTTTATGTTTTCATAACCATATTTTGCTATGTACGAATAAGCAATTTCTGCCAGATTTCTGTCTATGAGAATTTCTATAATCTTCTTTCTAGATGCCTTAGATAATTCTGCCGGATTAAACTGTAATATGCAGATATCAGCTTCACCTAAATCATAATTATTATAGTAATAGTCAACTATAAATTCTTTTAATTCTAATTTATACTGACTAGACAATTCTGAAATTTCTAATACCTCCAGCAATTCAGAAACCTGTCCCTTATGGATTTCCGGATGCCTTAACACATTTTCAATCTGTGCTAATTTTGTAAGATTATTGCCTCCTGTTTTTGTAATATGGCTGTTAATTTTAAGATGTTCAAGCTTATAATCCGACTCATATACGAATCTTCCTTTATTATCCATAAATAAGATAACAGGATTTTTTGTATATATCTTAACATATGCTACACCATTATTTACCGTTGATGTAACTATATTTTCGGTTTCCTTATGACGCACTACAACCGTCTTTATCTTGTTATTGTTAACCGTAACTTTATATGTATTAAGCACTTCCGGCATTGTCTGTGGCATATTACCTACAAGAAAATCATCAGTTACAATTTTTGAATATATTAACTGTAAGAACTGATTATTATTTTCTTTTAATAATTCTTCTGTTACATATTTTTCAATATCCGTACGATATTTTATATATTCTCCATCTTCAATATCAATATTTGTTAAAAGGTTTGCAAAAAAGTAATCCTTGTTATATACCAATGTATCTGTTCCATAAGAAAAATATTTGTAGGCTGATTTTTCTAATGGATTATAATTTGATGTGTCAATTGTATATATATAATATTCATAAAGGTTCGTTATTCTAAGTTCACTCCTTACGCCTAGCGTTAACCACTTTGAATAATATCCATCTAGCTTGTTTCCATTTATTATCATGGTACAAATGCAGGTAAGAACATCCTCATCCTTTGTCTGCTCATAAAATCTGCTTAATATACTAAAATAACCTTCATTATATGTTTTATCCTTAAGCATTAATTCTGCTGTCTGTTTTGATAGTTCCTTTGTCACAATTTTATATTTTGCAGCAAAATTCAATACCTGAATTTCAAATTTATTTAAAATTCTTAATAATTCCGGCTGATTAATCAAGATGTTAGCCGCCTCAAAATACATTACAGGGCTAAAGCATCCTTCCTGAAACATTCGTTTAATCATGGTATATTTTAAGCTTGGATTTTCATCATATCTTTCATCCATGTAAAATAACAGCCACAATAACTGCCATGTGTCATGACCACTCTCAAAATATTTCTTTATTTCAGCCTTAATTTCGTTTGTATAATTAGGATTATTTTTATGTAATGTTTTTAAGTAAAGATAATAACAATACTGCTCCACATTATTTTTATCATTTATTGCCATCTGTTTTGATACTTTATCCAAATATAATATTGAATGTTCTGTATCATTTTCAGCTATGGCAGCCTGCGCCTTAACTAAGAGCCCTACCATATCATTTTCATCTTTTTCTAAACGTTCCTGTGCCATCTGTGACATCTTATTTATCCACTTTTTGCTGTCGATAACACCAGTTCTAAAATCAAGATAATTCTTTATAAGACCTATATTATTTTTCTTTTCTTCAATATAATCATTAATCTCATTTTTTTCGTTAACAATTACAATGTCATATACAATTGTTTCATTGCTTGTCTCAAAAGTAATTCTTCCATGGTTACTTCCACCATGAAGTCGACCTGCATTGATATAAAACTGATACTCTGCGATTTTACCATTAAAATCTTCTCCGGTAATTTTTTGTTTACAGTTGTAAAAAAAGTCACCTTCCACAGTAACATCCATATCTACATATCCTAAACAGCTTCTCTCTAGGTTGATTATATCTGCGTAATTGTCCGTAATATTAGAATATTCTCTATAATTTTCTCTTGTGCTTATGACAACTCGTTTTTTCAGTCCCATTCCAACCAAAAATTCTTCCATAACGGTTCCACGATTGCTATTATGTAAAACCATATCGTAAAGAGTGCTGCCATAACTGTCATTTTTTAAAAAATATTCCTTAAAATCTTTTGACAGAAATAATATCAAAGCTTCATCATAGCTTTTGTTTATAAGTTCAAGAAAATCATCATAACTGCCTATTTTTCCCAAAGTAGACTGTAATTCTTTTTTCTTTACTGTTATCGAAAAAGGAATTCCAAAATCACCTGCTGTAGTGACAATGCTTATATCGCCTGTACAGATTTGACCTTTTTCAAAATTTTTGCTGTTAATTGTATATTTTATTATATTATTTACACCGTTAAACTGATTATTTTCAAAAGTAATATGACTGTCTGTAGAAAAAACAGCACCTTTTATGGCTAGTCCATTTTTGCTTACTATATTGATTTCTCCCTGATAGTAATCTCCGGTTTCTAATTCCACAGCTATTCTTTTTTCAAGCACATCTGCATCAGGCATTTCGTAACTAGACACACCTGCTGCCAATCTTTCAATTAAATTTTTCAATTATTTTACCTCGCAATAATTTTGATATTTATTATAAAACAAATTAATTTTTTATGAATTCAACATTTAATAAAGCAAAATATTTATACTTAATACTGTTTCACTCTTTGTCTATCAATTCAAAATATCTCTTCACATCCACTTCGTATCCTAAGTCACCCGGATTATAAAATTTTTCATTTTCTAAGCCATCCGGCAGATATTGTTGCTTAACATAGTGATTGGGAAAATCATGTGCATACTGATATCCTAGACCATGCCCAAGTTTTGACGAACCTTTGTAATGTGCATCCTGAAGATGTGTTGGAACCTTTGCTGTCATTGTATTTTTCACAACATCATTTGCTGCAAATATAGCATTGCATGCTGAATTGCTTTTCGGAGAAGATGCCACATAAATAACTGCTTCCGACAATATAATCTGTGCTTCCGGCATACCTACCTGATGTACTGCATTAGCTGCTGCATTAGCTACTACTAATGCCTGTGGATTTGCCATTCCAACATCTTCCGCTGCACATATAAGTATTCTTCTAGCAATAAAATCTACACTTTCTCCGGCATACAACATTCTTGCTAAATAGTAAACTGCCGCATCAGGATCAGAACCTCTCATACTCTTTATAAAAGCAGAAATGGTATCATAATGGTTATCACCTGATTTGTCATATTTTACTGCTCTTTTTTGAACGCATTGCTGAGCCACTTCTAATGTAATATGAATTCGACCATCAGTATCCGGGTCAGTAGTCAAAATTCCTAATTCTACTGCATTTAGGGCATTTCTTGCATCACCATTAGATATTTCTCCAAGAAAGTCTGCCGCTTCCTCATCAATATATCCATTATAAATTCCCATTCCGTCTTCTTTGTCATTAACTGCTTTTAAAATTAAAGCTTTTATGCTATCCGAACTTAACGGATAAAGTTCAAAAACTATTGACCTTGATATAAGAGCAGAATTCACCTCAAAATATGGATTTTCTGTTGTAGCACCTATAAGAATAACCGTACCATCCTCAACGAAGGGAAGCAAATAATCTTGCTGTCCTTTATTAAAACGATGAATTTCGTCTACAAAAAGAATGGTTTTTCTTCCATTCATTGCCATATTTTGTTTTGCTTTTTCGACCACTTCCTCCATATCTTTTTTTCCTGCTATAGTAGCATTGAGCTGTCTAAAATCAGCACTGGTCGTATTTGCTATAACTTTTGCAAGAGTGGTTTTTCCGGTTCCCGGAGGTCCATAAAAAATAATGGAACTTAGTTTGTCCGCCTTGATTGCCCTATATAATAATTTATCTTTTCCTATAATATGCTCCTGACCTACAACCTGGTCTAAGGTTTTTGGTCTCATCCGACTGGCAAGAGGAGATTCCTTTTCTTTATTTATATTTCTTGCATAATCAAAAATATCCATTCTGTATACCAAACCTTTTTTCGCGTTTAATTCTCATATATTTTATCATTTTACCACATTTCCACATAGTTTTGTACAAATCCTAATTTATTAATTATAATTTTTACTTTATTTTATTATGTTTATATGTCATTTTGTTGTGAAATATTAGGTTTTATGGTAAATTTACTTTCAGAATAAAGGAGGTTTCTTATGTTAACAAACGAAAATAATGAATTATTCGCTGAGCCGTTAGCAACCCAAATCAACAAATATGCTGACAGATGTATAAGCAATTCATGTATTGACCCAAAGCTATATGACAAATTTGACGTAAAACGTGGACTTCGAGATAGAACAACAGGTAAAGGGGTTCTTACTGGGCTTACAGAAATCGGTGATGTACATTCATATGAAACTATAGATGGCAAGGTTGTACCTGTAGAGGGTAAACTTTTTTATAGAGGCATTGATGTTGAAGATATTGTAGAAGGATTTCTTAAAGAAAAAAGATTTGGTTTTGAAGAAGTTACATACCTTCTTCTTTTTGGAGAACTGCCTTCAAAAAAGAGACTTGATAATTTTAACCATGTCTTAGCTGAATACAGAACTCTTCCTCCAAGCTTTGTCCGTGATATTATTATGAAGGCTACAAGCAGGGATATGATGAATCTTCTCGCAAGAAGTGTTCTTTCGCTTTATTCATGGGACCCTAACCCAGATGATACATCAATTCCTAATGTGCTTCGCCAAAGTTTGGAACTCATTGCCAGAGTTCCACTTATGTCTGTTTATGGATATCAGGCTCACAAACACTATCATCATGGCGATAATTTGCACATCATTAATCCTGATGGCAACTTATCTACCGCCGAAAATATTTTAAGATTGCTCCGTCCTGATAGTTCCTATACCGAATTAGAGGCAAGAATATTAGACTTAGCATTGGTTCTTCATGCAGAACATGGCGGTGGTAATAACTCAACATTTACTAACCATGTAGTTTCATCTTCAGGAACGGATACTTATTCAGCAATTGCCGCTTCTCTTTGCTCCCTTAAGGGACCTAAACATGGCGGTGCAAATATTAAGGTTAAGCATATGTTTGACCATATGAAAGAAACTGTTGACGATTGGAATGATGATGACGAGATTAAGAATTATCTTAATGCCCTTCTCGAAAAGAGAATTTTCGACCAGTCCGGTCTTATTTATGGTATAGGGCATGCAGTTTATGCTATTTCAGACCCTCGTGCTAAACTTCTAAAATCTTTCACAAAGGATTTGGCTGCAGAAAAAAATCGTATGGATGAATTTAGACTTTACGAAAATGTGGAACGTCTTGCACCGGAAGTTATTTCACATGCTCATAAGCGTCAAAAAAGTCTTGGAGCAAATGTTGATTTTTACAGTGGTTTTGTTTATTCAATGCTGGGATTGCCAGATGGTCTGTATACACCTATGTTCGCTTCAGCTAGAATGGCAGGCTGGTGTGCTCACCGTATTGAAGAATTAATTAATGCGGGCAAAATTATTCGTCCGGCATATATGAATGTAGCAAAAAAAGCACACTATATTCCTTTAGACAAAAGATAGAATTTCATCTAAAAAAGGCTCATCCCCTAGAGGTTGAGCCTTTTTTTATTCCACATATATTTTTAGGCAGCTATTAATTGTTATTTAGCCATTACTTATTATAAATGTCGTCAATTCATTTCTTACACGAACTGATTTTTATCTTTGTCATAAGTATAGTTTATACCTTCTAACTTCTTTATAAGCTGCTGTTTGTCAATATCCTTATTTTCACATAATATGTCCAAATCGCTATAATAATCACGCAAATTAGTATTTATAACACTAAGCAGCATTATCGGATCTTGTGGTAAATTATCCATTTTTTTATTCCTTTCATTTTAAAAAAATCAACTTCTTCTAACCTATCAAATTAATATTACAAAAGTGCTTTTATAAATGTTACACCTGCGACACTACCGATACCCATTATTATGCCTGCTAGCAGCACACCACCCATGCATGCTAAAATACTCTTTTTAAAGTCCATATCTAAAAAGCTTGCAGCAAGTGTTCCTGTCCATGCTCCTGTTCCCGGAAGTGGTATTCCAACAAATATCAACAAAGCAATATACAAGCCTCTGCCTGCTTTTTCTTTAAGTTTGTTACCACCGCGTTCTCCTTTATCAATGCACCATGTAAAGAGCTTTCCTATATATTTCTTATCCTTGCCCCACATTAATATTTTCCTTGCAAAAAAGAAAATAATAGGCACTGGAATCATATTCCCAATCGCACAAATAATATATGACTGAAGTAACGGCAATCCAAATCCCTGAGATATAGGAATTGCGCCTCTAAGTTCAACAACAGGTATCATAGATACTAAAAAAATCATTATATAATATTTAATTGTGTTCATTGTTCCTCCTAATGATCTCATTTTTATTTTTGCACAAATTACACCTAGTATAACATTACAATCTGTTTTATACAATTAATTTTTTTACAGGGTATAAAAAACACAATTTTTATTATTTTAATCTTGTACCCAGATTTGTGTATCCTGGCGAAACGCTCTTTATCGTACGCTTTCTGTCTGTAACAAATGTCATTCAAGCTATCTTACTGCTAATTTGCCATCTATAACATCAAAGATAATCTTATCACCCATACTAACCTTACCCTCAAGAATTACTCTTGCGGCTAATGTTTCGACATGTTTTTGGAGATATCTCTTAAGCGGTCTTGCTCCGTAAACCGGATCATAACCATTGTCTGCGACATATTTTTTTGCTGTATCTGTAAGCTCTATTTCTAAATCCTTATCTGCCAGGCGTTTATTCAAATCTGAAATAATAAGGTCAACAATGCCTCCAATATTATCTCTAGTCAGTGGTTTAAACATAATTATCTCATCAAGGCGATTCAAAAATTCCGGTCTAAAATGTGCTCTTAATTCATTCATTACCAACTCCTGGTTTTCTTCTTTGATATTGCCTTTGTCATCAATGCCTTCTAATAGGTAAGAAGAGCCTATATTTGAAGTCATAATAAGAATAGTATTCTTAAAGTCCACAGTTCTTCCCTGTGAATC